>JAGQYS010000023.1 GCA_020435965.1 Flavobacteriaceae bacterium
AGAGGGCTGCAAAGGTAGAAATTAAAATGAATTATTCAAACCATAATTGATTAATTTTAAAACTTATTTCAAATTTAATTTCATCGTTATATTATTTCTTTTCATTTACCGTTAGATTTACATAAAAATTGAACTTTGAGCAACTTTCGCCATTTTGCATTTCTATTTATTACATGGACACTAAGTTATACTTCTTCATTAGCTCAAAATCTTACTTTAAAAATATTAGGGAGTAATGAATCGGAAACAAAAATTATTGACTCTTTAACTTATAAAAACTCGTTCAATAACTATAAGACTTTAAATGAAGAAGTTTTACTCTTTAATAAAAGATTACAAAATATAGGATATATTGAAAATGAACTTGTTCAGACAGAAAAAACTAACGACTCGGCTTACCAAACTATATTTAACTTAAAACAGCGGTTTTATACCATATATATATATTATGATAAAAATTTAATTCCTGATGATTTAATTAAACGTGTTTCAACAAACTTTAACGATGTTTATTTTGTGTTGCCAATTCCTAAAATAGAATCATCCCTAGAGATTATAAATACCGAACTTACTAATAAAGGACTTCCTTTTGCAAAATTCAATTTAAACAACATTGAAAAGAAAGATGCCACTAATTTACAAGCAGATTTATTTGTTGATAGCACCTCAAAAAGAACCATTGACAATATTATTGTTAAAGGGTACGAGCAATTCCCGAAATCGTACATTAAACATTTTTTAAAAATAAAGAGGGAACAACAATTCAATTTAACAAACATAAAAAAGAAAACTGAGCGTCTTAATGATTTGAGATTTTCAAATCAAACTAAATCGCCTGAAGTTTTGTTTACTAAAGACTCTACAACCTTATATTTATATCTTGAAAAAACAAAGAGCAATACTTTTGATGGGTTTTTAGGTTTTGGCACTAACGAAAGCACAAATAAAATTGAGTTTGATGGTTATTTGAACTTGAATCTCGTGAATAACTTAAATTATGGGGAACAATTTCTAATTCAATATAAAAGTGATGAAAATGACCAAAAAACATTTGATGCCAATTTAACCCTGCCCTATCTGTTTGGGTTGCCGTTGGGTACCGAATTAGGATTAAACATTTTCAAAAAAGATTCCACCTTCACAACAGTAAATCAAGAAGCAAGCGTTTTTTACCAGCTTAATTCTAGACACAAATTATTAGCTGGTATAAATGCCGTACAATCAAATAACTTATTAGATGAAAACACAACAACCAACATTAGTGATTACAGTTCTATATTTTATAAAATTCGATACATCTTTAACAAACCTGTATTATATGATTATCTTTTTCCAACTGATTTCATAATTGATGCGTCCTTAGGTACAGGAAAAAGAACATCTGATGTTTTAAACGAGCAGCAATTAGAAACAAAACTAACAATCTCTAAAATTTTAAATCTTGATGAGAAAAATAGTTTTTTTATTAAGGCCAATGCCAAAGCACTTTTTTCAGACAGCTATTTTGTAAATGAACTGTTCAGGTTTGGCGGCATAAATTCTATCAGAGGCTTTGAAGAAAATAGTTTGTTGGCCTCCCATTATGGTTTAATAAATTTTGAATACCGATTCAGGCTAAACTCTAGCATATACCTACACAGTATAACTGATGCTGCGTATTTTAAAAATAAAGTGATTGATGCAAAAGAAAAATTATTCGGTTTTGGATTTGGATTCGGCATCCTTACAAAAGCAGGTTTACTTAAATTAAATTATGCCAACGGAAAGAGTGAAAATCAAAATTTCAAGCTCTCAAATTCTAAAATTCACCTAAGTCTTAACGCCATTTTTTAACAAAACCTTTAGTTTTAATAGTAGTTTTCCAAAAAAAAATTAAAATTTTAGCAAATAATAATTGCTTTATTAACTTTTTATTATGATTTTTGGCGTAGACTAATTCAAATAAATTATAAAATGAAAACAAAGTTTAGTGGAATTTTAACGCTATTACTGGCGTTTGTTGTGCAATTTACATTTGCACAGGAAAAAACAATTTCAGGAACAGTTTCAGATAATTCTGGAATGCCTCTTCCTGGGGTTAATATTATTGTAAAGGGAACCACAAATGGAACTCAAACTGATTTTGATGGAAACTACAGCATCAATGCAAGTGTGGGAAACATTTTAACCTTTACTTACGTAGGTCTAAAAACAGTTGAGCAAACTGTTGGAGCTGCCAATACTATTAACGTAACCATGGAGGAAGACGCAGCTGTACTTGATGAGGTAGTTGTAACTGCACAAGGTATCAAGAGAGAGAAAAAGGCTCTTGGTTATGCCGTTAGTGAAGTAAGTGCTGAAGAACTTGAGCAGCGTACAGAAGGTGATGTTGCCAGAGTATTATCTGGAAAAGCTTCAGGTGTTCAAATAACTTCTCAAAGTGGTACTTCAGGTTCTGCTACAAATGTTGTAATTAGAGGTTATAGCTCTATTACAGGAAGTAACCAAGCATTATTTGTGGTTGATGGTGTACCTTTTAGTAGTGATAGTAACACTACTAACCCTGGAGGTAGCTTTTCTTCTGGAAATATTGGTTCTTCAAGATTCTTGGATTTAGACCCAAACAACATTGCAAGTGTTAACGTACTTAAAGGTTTGGCTGCTGCTACTTTATATGGTACTGCTGGTAGAAACGGTGTAATCGTAATTACTACTAAGTCTGGTGCTGGTGGAGCTGCTGGTCCTAAAAAGACTGAAATTACAGTTAACCAATCATTCTTCTTAAATGAGATTGCTTCTTTACCAGATTACCAAAGCAAATATGGTGGAGGTTTTGACCAATCTTTTGGATGGTTCTACTCTAACTGGGGACCAGGATTTTTCCCTGATGGCCCAGATGGTTATTTAAATGACCCAGCAGGATTAATTGATGCTAACGGAACCGTTGAGCATCCTTATGGATCTTCAAACTTTTTGAACAACTTATTACTTGGACAAAACGAATTAAATCAAACGTATACAGGTCAGCGTTATGACTGGAAACCTTATGAAAGTGTTAAAAACTTCTTTAGAACCGGTGCTGTAAGCAATACGTCATTAAACATAAGAGGTGCCTCTACTGATGGTAATTTCTCTTACAACGTTAACTATGGTCACTTAGATGAGCAAGGATTTACACCTGGAAACAAAGTAAGAAGAAACACGTTATCTGTTGGTGGTCGTGCTAAATTGACCAACAACTTTACAATCAATGCTTCTTTAAACTACTCAAGAAACGATGTGGTTTCTCCTCCAGTTGCAGCCTCTGAAGGTAATGGTGGAGTTGGTGGTAACTCGGTATTTGGTAACGTATTCTTTACGCCAAGAAACGTGGATTTAATGGGCTTACCATATACTATCCCTGAAACAGGAGGTTCTATCTACTATCGTAACGGTAATGATATCATTAACCCAAGATGGACTGTTGCAAACGCACAAAGTGGTCAATTAACAAACAGAATTTTTGGTACTGCAAACTTAATGTATGAGTTTAATGATAACTTAAACATTACGTATCGTGCAGGTGTTGACTGGTACAATGAAAGAAACCTTAGACAATCAAACAAAAACGGGGTTGAGTTTAACTCAAATATCTTTGGAGAGTATGTTACATTTGATAACAATGTAAGTATCTGGGATCATTTCGTTGCTTTAGGTGGTAACTACAACTTAACAAACGATGAAAAATTGGGTGTTACTTTTACAGTTGGTGCAACAAGCCGTTCAAGAGAATTTGACAGAAAAGGTGTTGCGAGTTCAGGACAGGTTGTATTTGGTTTAATGGCTCATTCAAACTTTACGACACAGCAACCTATTCAAGCTTATAGCTTTAGAAACATTATTGGTGTATTTGGTGAAGCTACTTTTGACTGGGACAATTATGCGTTCCTTACGTTTTCTGGTAGAAATGACTGGGTATCTAACCTCCCAACAGAAAACAATAGCCAATTCTATCCAAGTGTAAGTGCTTCTTTCTTACCTACTGCTGCTTTTGAAGGTTTTAAATCAGCAAGTGGTAAAGGATTAAACTATTTAAAACTTAGAGCTGGTCTTGGTACTTCTGCTGGTTTCCCAAGTGGATATCCAACAGTATTGACTGTTGATCAAACTACAATAGCTAATGGTGGTGCTTTAGGTGGTGTTGTAACAAACACTGTTAGTAACGAAAATGCTAATCCAGACTTAAAACCTGAGCTTATCAGTGAGTTTGAAGTTGGTTTCGATTCTAAATTCTTAGATAACAGAGTATCGTTAAACTTATCTTATTTTGATAGAAAATCTACAGATTTAATTGTAGATAAGCCTCTACCAGAGTCTACTGGTTTTACAGTTACGCAAACTAACATTGGTAAAGTTGAAGGTGATGGATGGGAAATTGATTTATCAGTAGATCTTTTCAAAAATGATGGAAATGGTTTTAACTGGAACTCAAGAGTGAACTTTACTAAGAGTGAGCAAATTGTAACAGAACAAGAAGATGACCAAATTATATACGCTGGTTACACAAACCAAGGTAATGCTGCAATACGTGGTCAACAATTGGGTGTTATGATTGGTAGTCGTATTGAAAGGGATGCTGATGGTAACTTTTTAGTTGATACTTCTGGTAATTATGTTTCTGGTTCTCAAATGGCTCTTGATGATGATGGTAACGAAGTGCCAATTGGTACTCCAGGATCTAGAACAATTACACCAATAATTGGTAATCCAAACCCTGATTATGTAATGAACTTCATTAATAGTTTATCTTACAAGAACTTTAATTTAGGATTCCAGATCAGCCATGTTAAAGGTGGTGATATTCATACTGCAACAGTATCTACTTTATTAGGTCGTGGATTATTACCAGAAGACAGAAGGGAAACTTTTATACTTCCAGGTGTATCACAAGCTAATGGTGGACCAAACTTATTACAGATAAACAACTCATCTTATTACTTTAACAACGTTTTATTTGGTCCTTCTGAATTGAATGTTTATGATGGTTCTGTGGTTCGTTTACAAGAAGTTTCTTTTGGATATTCATTCCCAGAAAAGTTTTTGGAAAAAACACCTTTTGGAGCACTTTCTATTACAGCTAGTGGATTCAACTTGTGGTATGACGCTTATAACACACCTGAAAAAGCAAACTTTGATCCAAACGTTGCTGGTATTGGTGTTGGTAACGGTAGAGGGTATGATTACTTAAATGGACCAAGTTCTAAAAGATATGGTCTAAGTATTAAAGCATCATTCTAATAACTTAAAAAAAAGACATTATTTAGACGCAACCTTTTAAAAGAAATTGCATCTTATAAATAAAATCACAATTATGAAAAATATTTATAAATTTTTAATTTTAACATTAGTAGCTTCGGGCACAATGTTCTACTCTTGTGAGACCATAGAGTTGGAAAAACTTGCCAATCCGATTGATTTGACATCTGCAGATCCAGATTTGCTACTAAACAGAATCCAAATCGATTTCAAAAATTCAATCGCTGAATTGAACTTTGAAGGTGGTACTTTAGGGAGAGTGAACGTAATGGGAACTCGTAACTATTTTGCTCGTTATGGTTCTGGTACGGTTTCAACAACTTGGAACAACTTATACGCTGACATCCTTCCAGATGTTACAGCAATTGAATTAGCACATTCAGCTGACAATGATTTATCATTTCATTTAGGTGCTGCAAAAGCAATGCAAGCAACTTTAATGATGAACCTAGTTGATTATTTAGGTGATATTGTATTTTCTCAGGCCAATAACCCAGGAGAATTCCCATCACCAGCTCTTGATGATGATGCTGCTGTTTATGACGCTGCTTTAGCTCTATTGGACGAAGCAAAAGCTTATATGACTGGTGCTTCAGCAGGAACAGCTACTGACATGTTTTTTGGTGGTAGTTCAGATAAGTGGATTAAGTACATTAACACCATGAAAATGCGTGCAGATTTAACTGTAGGTAATTATCCTGCTGTTATTAATGCAACTAACGTTATGTCTAGTAACGCTGATGATATGGAGTTTAGGTATGGTACTCAAGAATTAGGTCCTGATACACGTCACCCTGATTATAATTCTGATTACAGGTCTGATGGATCTAGTATTTACCATTCAAACTGGTTAATGAGCATAATGGCTGGTACTTATGGCGATTTTAACCCTAATACTGGACGTCCAGAGCCAGACCCAAGAAGACGTTTCTATTGGTATAGACAAAGCTATGGTACTCCTGGTAATTATGCTTTAATTAATATTGGTGGTACTGTATATATTTGGAATGAAGCACCAGATGGTGAAACCTTACAGTGTTCATTACAAACTGTTCCAAGTCACTTAGAGTTTACTCCTGATGAAGATATTTGGTGTTCTGTACAAATGAGTTATTGGGGAAGAAGCCACGGTAACGATGAAGGTACTCCTCCAGATAGTTTCTTAAAAACAGCGAGTGGTGTTTACCCTGCTGGTGGATCTTTTGATGACAATCCAGACGTACCAGTTGGTACTGCAAGTGGTGCAAATTACGATGATAACTTCGTAACCCTTGGTGGCGGAGGTGGAGGTGCTGGTATTGAGCCAATCATGCTAGCTTCTTTTGTAGATTTTTATAGAGCTGAAGCTTATTTACATGAAAATGATCCTGTTAATGCTGCTACGTATCTAGAAGCTGCAATTACAAAATCAATTGCTAAGGTTCAATCATTTGGTTCTTTAGATGGTGCTGCAGATGGTGCTGCATTGGCAAATGCCATGGATCCTGCTCGTATTTCATCATTTATTGCTTCAACAATGGCTGCTTTTAACGCTGCGCCAATGACCTCTGCTCTAGATGGTTTTGGATGGCCAGTTGTAAAAGACAAAATGGATATCTTAGGTGAGCAGTTGGCTATTGCACAGTTTGGTGCTGGTAATGATATGTTCAACTTTGTAAGAAGAACTGGACACCCAAGAACGTATGCAAGATCTCTTGAAGGTGCTCCGGGATTATTCCCTAGATCTGTACTATATCCAGGTGATGAAGTTTCATCTAATCCTAGTATAGACCAGAAAACAGATTTAAGTACTCAAGTATTCTGGGATCAAGGAGTAACAAACCCAGCTAATTAATATTAAAAAAAATAATTATGAAAAACACATTTAGAATTTTATTTTCATTATTACTAGTTACTTCTTTCACATCTTGTGAGCCAGAAGAAGGAACTATATATGATGTATTAGATTTTGGCAAAGGTGCTATATTGAGAACCATTAGTGTAGATAATGCCATTTTAAACTCAAGTCAACCGTCGTCTGCCTTTATTGTTACTATTGAAGAACAAGACGAGCAAGATGGTGGCCTAATGGAAAGTGTAGATATCTATGTTACTTTAAGAGACCTTACACCAGACAATGGTACCTCTGTAGCTGCAGATAAATATGTAAAAACATATGACGCTTCTGAATTTACAACTGGTCCTCTTGGTTTACCAAGAGCTACCTTAAGTGCTTCTTATGGTGAAGCTTTTGCTGCAACTGGTTTATCTGCCGCTGATATACAGCCAGGTGATTTATTTGTAGTTGAATTGCGATTGAATTTAACTGATGGTAGAACTTTTGGTAAGAGCAGTGCTGCTGGTATTATTACTGGTGGATTCTTTTCATCACCTTTTGCATACAATGCCTTGATTACTTGTTCACCTCAGCCTGGTGTTTACACCGTTGAGATGCATGATTCTTACGGTGATGGATGGCAAACTGATGATGGTAATGGTGGTAGTGGTATTAAGGTTGACATTGATGGAACTATTGTTGAAGTTGGTATGTGCTCACCTTATGGTGCTGCTGCTGGAACTTTTGCAGGTGGTCCTGACTGTGTTGCAGGTGACTATTACGATGCCACAGATACTGTAACAATTCCTAATGGAACTGAGTCTGCAACTTGGACATTCCCTGGTGATAATTACGGTGAAATTTCATTTGAAGTTTACGGTCCAGGAGGTGAAGAGCTTTATGTAGGTGCACAAGGTGAAACTCCTGCAGGTTTATTACCAATAACATTATGTGCAATGTAAATTGTATTTAATATAAAAATAAAAAAAGAGCCTTTAATTAGGCTCTTTTTTTATTTTTACACATTCTTAATCTGTAAAATAATAACTTTAATATATGGATAATAACTCCAAAATTTTTGGTATAAGAACAGTAATCGAAGCCATAAACTCAGGGAAAACTATTGATAAGGTTTTTTTGCAAAAGGGACTGCGTGGCGAACTTTTTCAAGAATTGGAAAGTTTACTTAGAAAAGAAGACATAAATACATCTTACGTTCCTGTAGAAAAACTCAATCGGTTATCCAGTAAAAATCATCAAGGTGTTGTTGCTTTAATTTCACCAATAGAGTTTTATGATCTTGATAACTTAGTCCTAAATATCATAGAGTCTGGGAAAAATCCTCTTTTCCTACTTCTTGACCAACTAAGTGATGTTAGAAATTTTGGCGCTATAATACGTACTGCTGAATGTACAGGAGTTAACGGCATTATTATTCAGAAAAAAGGTGGAGCACCTGTAAACGCAGATACAGTAAAAACAAGCGCAGGAGCAGTATTTAAAGTTCCTATTTGTAAAGTAGATCACATAAAAGATGCTATGTTTCATTTACAGGCTTCAGGTATAAAAGTCATTGCAGCTACAGAAAAAACTGAAAATACATTGTACGATATTTCATTTAAAGAACCTTGTGCCATTATAATGGGCTCTGAAGGCAAAGGCATTACACCTTCTATTTTAAAACTTGCTGATGATACTGCAAAGCTTCCTCTGTTAGGAGACATTGAATCGCTAAATGTTTCTGTAGCTTGTGGAGCTTTTCTTTATGAAGTGGTTAGGCAAAGACGCTAATCTTCTTTTGTTTTTTTAAATTGGTAGTTAATTATAATTTTATTTGGCTTCTCCTCTACTATTTCAGAAGATTCTTTAATATGTTCAATGAAATTGCCATTTTCATCAAAGTGTTTTAAAAAAGGGTCGTCATCTTCGTTGTAGTCTTCTTCTTCCCATTTATATTTTTTGGGTTTGGCTATAGATTTTTTAAACAGCAAAGCAAAAACAAATCCAACAATTAAACCAGATAAATGACCTTCCCAAGACATATTCTCTTTTATGGGGAATATATACCAAATCATACTTCCATAAAGAAAAACAACCAACAAAGAAAGTGCAATAAGTCTAAAATGTTTAGCAAAAATGCCTTTAAAGAGAATAAAACTCATTAAAACATAAATAAGGCCACTTGCTCCAATATGGTTTGCTGGTCTACCAATACACCAAGTTAAAAATCCAGAAAATAGGATTCCGTATATAATGACTTTCCAAGATATTTCTCTATAGAAATAAAACAATGCCATAGACAAAACAAGTAACGGAATAGAATTATGATACAAATGCTCCATGCTACTGTGTATAAAAGGGCTAAAAAGGATGCCTTTTAAACCACTAAGCGTTCTTGGGTATATACCAAAATCATTAAACCGAAATCCGAAACGAACCTCAAACCAAAATACAATCCATAAGAAAAGCACAAAGAAAACTGGAAAGCCAATAACTCCTGTTGTATATTTAAATTGTTCTTGATCTCTCATTTGATAAATTTAATTAAAGATTACAAATAGTTGACCAATAATGACATTAATGATAAATTGTCATTAAAAGATTCTTGCCTTTAATGGAATTCATTTAATTTTACACTATGAATCAACCTTTAGCTGAACGTTTACGACCAAAAACTCTTGATGACTATATTAGTCAATCACACTTGGTTGGTGATAAAGGGTCGTTAACACAATCTATAAAGCAAGGTTTGATTCCGTCACTCATTTTTTGGGGACCTCCAGGAACTGGAAAAACAACCTTGGCGAATATTATTGCAGAAACATCTGGCAGACCTTTTTATACGTTAAGTGCTATAAGCTCTGGTGTAAAAGATGTGCGAGATGTTATCAATAAAGCAAAACAAAGTGGAGGATTATTTACAGCTAAAAACCCAATATTGTTTATTGATGAAATTCACAGATTTAGCAAATCACAACAAGATTCTTTATTACAGGCTGTTGAAAAAGGTTGGGTGACACTTATTGGAGCCACTACTGAAAACCCAAGCTTTGAAGTGATTCCTGCTCTGTTATCGCGTTGTCAAGTATATATTTTGAATTCTTTTGATAAAAACGATTTAGAGACACTTTTAAAGCGTGCTATTGAAAAAGATGACATAATCTCCCAAAAGAACATAAAACTCGATGAAACGGAAGCTCTATTGCGACTTTCTGGTGGAGATGCAAGAAAATTGCTTAACATCTTTGAGTTAATTGTATCTTCTTTTGATTCTGACAACATCACCATTACAAACGACATTGTTTTACAAAAAGTTCAGAACAATACTGTTCGTTATGATAAAACTGGCGACCAACATTATGATATTATTTCGGCATTTATAAAATCAATTCGTGGTAGCGATCCAAATGCTGCTGTATATTGGTTGGCTAGAATGATTGAAGGTGGTGAGGATGTGAAGTTTATTGCTAGACGTTTACTTATTCTTGCTAGTGAAGATATAGGCAACGCTAATCCAACAGCATTAGTAATAGCCAATAGTACATTTCAAGCTGTTTCTACCATTGGTTATCCAGAATCTCGAATTATTTTAAGTCAATGTGTGACCTATTTGGCATGCTCAGCAAAAAGCAATGCATCGTACTTAGCTATTAAAGATGCACAGCAGTTGGTAAAAGAAACAGGAGATTTAAGTGTGCCTTTATCTGTTAGAAATGCACCAACTAAATTGATGAAAGAATTAGGTTATGGTGAAAATTATCAATATGCTCACAATCATGAGAATAATTTTGCCAATCAGGAATTTATGCCAGAAAGTATAAAGAATACTAAACTGTATGATCCTGGAAATAATACTCGCGAAAATACATTAAGAGATTTCCTTAAAAAACGCTGGAAAGATAAGTATGATTACTAAAAAATGATATTTAAAATTTCCACGACGGTTTTCTTTCCTTTTGTGTATTCTAACATCCATTTACCATCTTTTTTATACACAATACCATTATTTCCTTTTACTGTAAATACATCGACCATTCCAGTTTTAGTAAGTTCATAAATTATTTTTTTAGTTTCAGTATTTACTAAATTATAACCATTATCTATGGTAACAGCTTCAAAATAAGTGTCATTAGTCTTTATGTTTTCAGACTTATCTTCTTTTAATTCTTTTGTTGCATTCTCCTTAATTTTAATTTCTTTTTCTTTTTTAAGTTCTTCAATTTCAGCCTTTAGTTGTTCTATCTCATCAGAATCATCCTTTATTGATTTTGCCTCTTCTATTGTAGTATTTGCTGTAGCATTATTTGGTACATAGTTGTAATTTAATTTCTTAAAATTTTCAAAAGCTTCTCTAATACCATAGTTATAAACCTTGTCAAATTCTTTTTCCTTATTGGTTCCTTCAGCTTGAAAAACAATATTGTTATTACAATCTTTTAAAGCAACAGTAACTGTAGTTCTGAGGAAACCTTTGGCAGAGACTTCGCATTTTAATGCTAAACAGTAGTTAGACTTTAAATCATTTGGAAATACATCACTTTCTAAAACTGGCCTAAAACCATGTTTTTTCAATAGAAATCTTGTTAATTCATTAAGGTTATACTCGTTTGGTTCGTTTTGAAAATGAAATTGCTTTTCAACAATAACATACTTATAGTCATTGATACTAAACTGTGCATTTGTTTTGAGAAAACAGCTTGTAAATATTAGAATCATTATAACCTTTTTCATTTTATCTCTTTAAATTTTGAATTAGTAATTATTAAGCAAATAAATATACATTGAGATTCTTATAAATAATGCTTTAAATCCAACAGATTATCAACAAATTTTATACCATTGGTTACATTTTCTTTGTGGTAATTAAAACAAATAGCATCAAGGCCAATATCTAACGCTCCCATAATATCAGCTTCTAGGTTATCTCCAATCATAATGCTGTTTTCAATATTAGCATTTGCCAAATTTAAAGCATGGTTAAAAATTTTTGGGTTTGGTTTTTTTACGCCAACCATTTCTGAGTTTGTAACGGTTTTAAAATATTGATTAATGTTTGCATTGTTTAACTTTCCTTGCTGCACTTCTTTAAATCCATTGGTTATTATGTGTAGTTGATATTTTGGTGCTAAATAGTCCAAAATTTCAATAGTACCATCAAACAAGTGGTTGAACGTACACAAATGGTCTATATAATCTTCTGATAATTTATTGATTATTCTAGATTTCACTTTATGACCCAGAATGTTAAAGGTATCGTCTAATCGTTTATATCGCAATGAAACTTTATCTATTTTATCTTCACGGTACAATTTCCAATAATTAAGGTTTAAAGGTTCGTAAACTTTTAAAAATTCTGCTAAATCAATATCCATATTATTCATCTGGAATATTTTCTGGAAAGTTAGTCCTGAGTTTTTATCAAAATCCCAAAGTGTATGATCTAAGTCAAAAAAAACGTGGGAAATATTATTAATCTTCATCTGCTGAGTCTAATATGTAATTGAATAAATCTTTAAAACCTTGCCAACGCTCTTCATTGCTAAAGGTATAATTATGAAAAATTGGAATGAAAGTTCCGTTTACTTTTTTTACTTCTTTAATTAATTTTTCTAAGGTTTGTTTCTTATCAAGTTGAGATTTGGTTTTAAGTAAAGCAAAATCCATAATATGAAAAGAGTTTATCATCAATGGTGTTTGCACTTCATAATCAAGGTCATAAAATAAAAACGACGAACATGTTCCTGCTCTAAACCCAATCTCATTTACATAACCCATGGAATAGTCTTCTTTAACCTCAAGATTCACTAGATTTCTATAGCAAGTTGGAAGATTTAGCTTATTAAAAGAGTTTCTTGAAGCCACTAAAGATGTATTAATGATAGATTCCATGTTAGCTTTCTCCTTTTTCAAAACATCAAAATCATCTAAAGCAAAATAAGACGCTTTTAATCCTACTTTACAGTAATCCGAAACAGATTTTATCAATGAAACAAAGCCTTTCTTATTAATACTTATATTTTTATCATAAGTTGAAAAATCTCCTATTAAAAAGAATACTTGAAATTTATTCTTAAACTTTTTTTGTTTATTAACAATCCATTTAAAGGTATCATAAGGGTCTTTTTTAAACCCTGAAAGCACTAAGTAGCGTTGATACAATTGTCTTAATTTGAACCTAAACAAATCGTTGAAAGTACCACCAACAGTACGCATTAATCCTTTACTTTTAAAGTAATATGCCATTGGTACATCTATAACAGGCTTTACGTTATAACTTCGTTCTCTAAACTGGTAATCTGGAAATTTTCTCTGAAGTGACTCTTTAAATTTGTAGGCCCAAATATCTACTACAGGCTGAAGCAAAAAGGCATGCTTAAAAGCTAAACTATCTTTGGCTGTAAAACGTCCGTACTCATCTTTTACATGAGGCATATATTCTTCATAGCGACTTAGAAGGTAAAAAGATGCTGCAAAAATATCAAATGGTATATCGCTTTTATCTCCATTGTAAAAGAAACATTTAGTGTTTTCCCATTCATGTATATGAATATCAATATCAGAGAGTCCTTGTTCAAATAATATTTGATGGCTTTTTATATGGAATTCATTGCCAAGTTGCTGAGTGGAATAGGACAATTTCAAACTATCGTGAGCAATGAACTCTTCAACTTTTGTTGTAAATGAAATTGGAACGCCTAAAATACGCGTGCATATTTGCTTAAAAATATAATTTAAACGAGGAGTTATTTTATGAGTATAAACTAAAAGCATTACAAGATATTTTCATCTGCGAAGCTAAAGTATGCTTTTTCGGTTATAATTAAATGGTCTAAAACCTTTATGTCTAAACTTTTTGCTGCAGTGCTAAGTTTTGTTGTTAATTGCTTGTCTGCTTCACTAGGTTTTAGTGTTCCTGATGGATGGTTATGTGTCAAAATTATGCCTGTAGCACCAACTTCTAAAGCTGTTTTTAGTGCTAACCTAACATCAACCAAAGTTCCTGTAATACCTCCTTTGCTCAACTGATTTTTTTGAATCACTTTGTTGGAATTGTTTAAATACACTATCCAGAATTCTTCATGTGGAAGCTCCCCTATAATAGGTTGCATCAGTTCATAAACCGAAGCACTTGAAGTGATTTTTTTCTTGTTTAGTGCTTCCTCTCCTCTACGTCGTCTGCCCAATTCTAAAGCAGCTGCAATAGTTATGGCCTTAGCTTCGCCAATACCTTTAAAATCCATGAGTTGTTTTATGGACAACTTTCCAAGTTCGCTTAAGTTATTATCTACACTTGCCAAAATTCTTTGGCATAATGTAACTGCACTTTCTTCTCTGCTTCCAGAGCCTATTAAAATAGCAACTAGTTCTGCATCACTCAAAGCTGCTTTCCCTTTATCGCGAAGCTTTTCTCTTGGTTGGTCGTCTTGACTCCAATTTTTTATTGAAAACGAAGATTGTTTTTCACTCATTGGTTAAAGATAAATATTGTAATTTTATAAATCAAAATTCGTCAATTTAAATTAAAACATCTATTGAAGTATCCACCACCTCATCATCAAGATCATGACAAAAACAACATGATCGAAGTTATTAAAGCCTATCCTTTAGCCACTATAATTTCTGTACATAACAATGAGCCATTAGTGACTCACATGCCTTTAATTTATAGAGAAGCTGATGGTAAACTTATAGGTCATATAGATATTTATAATCCGCAAACCAAACTAATGCGAGATGATAACAATCTCACCATTATTTTCTCTGGCCCTCAATGTTATATTTCGCCAAGTGTCTACACAACCATTCAATTACCAACTTGGAACTACATAAAAGTGCATTTAAAAGGTACTGTTAAGGCTATAGAAAATAAAGATGCTTTAAAAGAATCACTCATCATAATGACTGAATTTTTAGAGCAACCAGACCATAAGTATGTACTTGAAGCAAACAATCCAAGAATGGATGCTAATTTAGATTATATAAAAATGTTTGAAATTACCATTTCCCATTGGGAAGGTAAATTTAAACTATCTCAAGACAAAATTAAGAGAGATATAGAGGCTGCGAAACAAGAATTAATAAGAGCCAATCAACAAAATATAGAGCCTTTTTTAAACAAGGTTTTTTAGAAATCATTAAAAATAAAAACATGAAATTAGGAGCATTTTCAGTGAGTTTAACTGTAAAAGATATAAAATTATCTAAGTTGTTTTACGAACAACTTGGATTTAAAGAATTTGGAGGAGATATTGAACAAAACTGGATGATCATGAAAAACGGTACAACTACAATTGGTTTGTTTCAAGGCATGTTTGACCAAAATATTTTAACCTTTAATCCAGGTTGGGATGGTAATGCCAATAAACTAAAATCGTTTACAGATGTGAGAGATATTCAAAAAGAACTCAAAAGTAAAGGATTTACTATGATTACTGAAGCTGATGAAACCACAACTGGACCAGCAAGTTTTGTGATTGTAGATCCTGATGGAAACCCAATTTTAGTGGATCAGCATGTGTAATTAGCCTAATTGACTCCTTGAGTGTGACGAAAAATTGTCTAACTTGACTTTTGGATGATATCATTCATAAACTTGTTGAAAAATAATATTTTAACCATTGACAACAAGCTAAAAATCGAGCTAACCTCATTGTTCAGGCAACCATTTGAAAGGATTTTACGTCTTTATAAATGAACTGACTCTTAACACTATAAAGACCAAACCAAAATGTTAGAAAACCCTAAAGTAAACATAAAAATAAAACTCGCTTCATTGTGGGCTTCTGCGACATTCTGCTATTTGTATGGTGACTATTTTGAACTGTACACACCAAATAAAGTAAATAGTTTGATTTCAGGAGACAATATAATGGATAGTCCAACTAAACTACTAATAGCAGCTATTATTTTAGCAATTCCATCTATAATGGTCTGTCTTTCAATTCTTCTTAAACCCAAAATAAACCGAATTCTTAATATAATATTTGGAGCCATTTTTACAATAATGATGATATTTATCGGAATTATGTCAACGAACGAATGGTATTTGTTTTATGTCTTTCTAGCGTTTTTAGAAAGTATTATTACAAGTTTAATTGTTTGGTATGCTTGGAAATGGCCTAAAAAAACATAAATGTTAAAGGTCGAAAATCAATTAAAAAATAAAAACTAAACTCAGAGAATTAGAAATTTGAATGAATTGCCAAAAGAATAAATGCCAGTTACCAATAACATGTATAACTCAAAGTTTCTGAAAATTCCTGCTCCGAATTTCCTCGCAGATTTTCACGCAACAAAACCATAGTCAAAATCGAAAGAGAAACCCTTAGTTTTATCATTCCATCAAAGACTTCACTTCCTCAAAATCCAAACCTCCATAATTACCAGAACTCATTAAGAGTAAAGCTTTGTTGTTAAAATCTTGAGAGAACAAAAATTGTTTAAAATCGTCTGGATTGGTATAAATAATTAAGTCGTCACGCTCAAAGGCAGTAGCTATTTGCTCATGTGTGACTTCTTTTAATTTTTTAATTTCTACAGCATGAGGTGAATAAAACACCACTGCTACATCAGCTGCGTCTAAAGCACCTTTGTACTCCTTTAAAAATTCAGCATTTAAACTTGAGTACGTGTGTAATTCTAAACAAGCCACTACTACCCTATCTTGGTATTGCTCTTTTACAGCTTTGGTTGTAGCTTCAACTTTACTTGGCGAATGTGCAAAATCCTTAAAAGCCACACTATGTTTACTTTCTGCTATTTTTTCTAAGCGTTTACTTGCACCTTTAAAGGTAGAAATGGCTTCGTAAAAATCGTCTTCGTCTATTCCCATATGTTGGCAAATCCATTTGGCTCCAGCAAGATTATTGAGGTTATGTTTTCCAAAAACTTGTATTGGTAATGGTCCTTCTGGCGTTTCCAATAATGTTACTCCATTCTCAACTGTGTATTCTGGTGTGTGATAAGGAAGTTTTCTAATGGTGTTTTCAGAAGCTTCTACAACGCGCTTCACTTCAGCATCTTCTTCATTATAGTTAATGCTTCCTCCTTTTACAATACTATCTACAAATATGCTAAACTGCTCTACGTAATTTTCATACGTTGGAAACACGTTAATATGATCCCAAGCAATGCCACTTAACAATGCAATATTAGGTTTGTACAAATGAAATTTTGGTCGTCTATCTATTGGCGAACTCAAATACTCATCTCCTTCCAAAACCATAAAATCGTTATCATCTGAGAGTTTTACCATGACATCAAAACCTTCCAGTTGCGCACCAACCATATAATCGACATCTCTGTCGTGATAATGCATCACATGTAAAATCATTGAGGTAATGGTTGTTTTGCCATGGCTTCCACCAATAACAACACGCGTTTTGTCTTTAGATTGCTCATACAAAAACTCAGGATAACTATAAATTTTCAAACCTAATTCTTGAGCTTTCAGTAGTTCAGGATTATCTGCCTTGGCGTGCATTCCTAAAACGATAGCGTCTAAATTCTGAGTGATTTTTTCTGGAAACCAACCAAAAGTTTCTGGCAATAGACCTTTAGCTTCTAATCTAGATTTTGAAGGATCGTGAATGGTATCGTCACTTCCTGTAATTTTGTAGCCTTTATTGTGAAGTGCTATGGCCAAATTGTGCATTGCCGCACCACCAATAGCAATAAAATGTACGTTCATAGTAAAATTTAATTGGACATGTCACTTCGAGTGATTCCGAAAATTTCGGAATTGTATCGAGAAGTAAATATAATAATTGATGTTGGAAGACCGAAGCCTGAAGTTAGAAGTTTTTAGAGTGATCTTAATTACACTTGTTAGTGGATTCCTGCTTTCGCAGGAATGACAAACTAAGTATTAAAGCGAAAGTATTTTCTCCTTCTCTTCTTTTGCTTGCTTAAAATCCGAACGAACATCAAGTGCTTTATCAATCCACTTCAAAGCTTCTTGTTTGTTTGCTCTGTGTTTCTGTATTTGTGCTAATCTATAATAAGCCCATTCTACTGGCACACCATCTTTTGCAGAATGATTTTCAATGTATATTTTCAAACAACGTTCACCTTTGTCCAATTCAATATTATAATCTGCACTTAATTTGCCTATTTGATAATGCAAGTGATTTTTATTATGCTTCTCATAAGCTTCTTCAATGTTGGCAATTGCTTTTTCAGGTTGCTTTTCTGTTTCGTATAAATTGGTAAGCTTTTCGTAACAAGTTAAAGAGCCTCCTATCTCAATGGCTTTTTTGTAATAGGTTTCAGCAAGTTCTGGTTCTTTATCATATTCATACACATAACCTTTTGCCAAGTAACCATCAACTTTAGAGAGTTGTTCTAACTCATCAGCATATTTAAGCGACTTATTTTTACTTCCTCCAATAATGCCTGGTAATTGCATATACAACTCTACCAAAGCCCAACGTGCATCTATATGTTTTGGATCGAGTTCTGCTGCTGTTAAAAAAGCGTCTTTTACATCACCAATAATACCTAAGGCCTTAAATTTATTCACCTCAAGCGCTTTCATTCCCAAAGCACCTCCATATTTATAGTGATAATTGGCATTACCATTTTTAGCCTTGACAAGTTTCTTGTATTGCTCAATAGCCTCATCCCATTTTTTTTGGTGACCATAAGCATCGCCTAACAATTCTATTGCTTTTAAATCATTCGGATTTTGTTTAGCATAATCGCTTGCTATTTGTTCTGCTTTTACAAATTGTTTTTGTTGAAATAACTGATTCACCTCAATCACAATGGATTGTGAAAAAGTGAACAACGGAAAAAAAAACAAAAATAAAATCCTCTTCATTAGTTTTAAGTCGAAAATGCAAAATTAAACTTTCTTCCTGACTTTAAAAAAAGCTAACTTTACTCATTCAACGAAGTATTTTACTCATTTCGTATTTTTTGGAACACATTTTGAACGTATCATCGTGAAAAATTAGTAACATGAACAAAACAATTGCCATCATAATGATTCTGCTATTTGCAAACCTTAGCCATTCACAAAGTAATTACTCTGATTTATGGAATGACGTCGAGAAATTTGAAACTGAAGGTTTACCAAAATCTGCCCTTGAAATAGTTGAAACCATTAGTGCCAAAGCAGAAAAAGAAGACAATGATGTGCAACGTATTAAGGCACTTTTGTTTAAAAGCAAGTTCGCCTTGATTCTTGAAGAAGATGCGCAATTAAACATCATCAACGATTTTAAAACACAGATTTCTCAAAGAGAATTTCCAACAAAGAATATTCTAGAAAACCTATTAGCCAATATGTATTGGCAATACTTTCAGCAATATAGATGGCAGTTTTATAACCGAACAAGCGTGGCTTCGACAGGCTCAGCCACCAATGAAGATTTCAGAACCTGGGATTTACAAACCTTATTTGATGAGATTAGCTTGCATTACCAAAATTCATTAGAGCAACAATTGTTGCTTCAACTTGAAGATTTAAAAAACTACGATGAGCTGTTAATCTTGCAAGAAGATTCCAAAATTTACAGACCAACACTTTTCGATTTTATGGCTCATAATGCTTTGGAATTTTATACTACTGACGAAAATAGCATTATCAAACCTGCTTACAAGTTTGAAATTGACAACGAGGAATTTTTAAGTGACTCGCAAAACTTTTCACGTATAAACATCACTTCAAAAGATAGCACATCGTTACAGTTACAAGCCTTAAAATTGTATCAAGAGTTAACTAAGTTTCATCTAAAAGATAAAGAACCTTATGCTCTTGCAGATCTTGACATCAATCGTTTATTATATGTGAAACAGCATGCTACTTTTAATGATATTGATTCTAAACTATTAGAAACCTTAAAAGCTGAAAGCAACCGTTTAAAATCACACGAAGTGTCTGCGTTGTATGATTTTGAAATTGCTTCTATTTACGGACGACAAGGTGATACCTATCAACCAACAACCAACGAGACACATCGTTGGAAACTCAAAGAAGCCATTGAAATATGTGATGTAGTCATCAATAAATTCCCTAAAAGCAAAGGTGGCGAAAAATGCCAAATTTTAAAGCTGCAAATCCTTCAATCATCGCTACAAATTACAGCTGAAAGTCATTTGCCAATCAACTCAAATTCGAGATTATTAATTCGTTACAAAAACTTAGAAAACTTAGCTTTTAAAGTCTATCAATTAAGTAGAGATCAATATGAAAAGCTAAATACAACCTACAGAAAAGAAGAGCAACTTGCATTTATTAAAAAACTAAAGGTCGATAAACAATGGCAAAGTAATTTGCGCAATGAAAACGATTATCAGACACATACAACTGAAGTGGTTGTTCCAGCATTAAACAATGGCTATTTTGTGGCATTTGCATCACCTGAAACCTCAAATGAACAAACTTTTGCTTACGCGACACTTCAAGTCACTAATATGGCTATTGTAGATAAAAGTGATGGTAAAAATAGCATCTATCAAGTCATAGATAGAATCAACGGACAACCTATTGTCAATGCAAAGGTCTCTATGAAACTTAGAAGAAATAGATATGATGAGCAAACCGAATATAAAACCACAAACTCTAATGGTGAAATTAAGTTTGCAAAAACTAAAAATAGCTATTGGCAATTAAACTTTATTGTTGAGAGCAATGGAGATAAAGCCTATTTTGATAACTATTACATGCAAAGGTCATTCAACGACAATGATGACGAAAAAACAATCTACAACGCCTTTTTATTTACTGACAGAAGTATTTACAGACCTGGACAAACGGTTTACTTTAAAGGTATTGCCATGAAAACTGAAAATGGGAAATCTGAGATTCTAGTTAATGAAAAACTAAGTATTGAATTATTAGATACAAATTTTGAAACCGTTAAAGAGTTAAAATTAACAACCAATGATTTTGGTTCTGTCTCAGGCGAATTTATCTTACCAAGTAATGGTTTAAATGGCGAATTTCAAATCGATTTAAGCAGCGAAAAAATAAACATTCATGCATTTGCTTCTATTTCAGTCGAAGAATACAAACGTCCTAAATTTGAAACCACTTTCAATCCAGTTACTGAAACTTATAAAATAAACGATTCTGTGACTGTAAATGGCAATGCTTTGGCTTATGCTGGAAGCAATATTACAGATGCCAAAGTGGTGTATCGTGTACATAGAAAAGTACAATATCCTCGTTGGTATTTTTGGTATCGTCCTTGGTTTAATAGTGAACCTCAGGAAATTGCTCATGGCGAAAGTATCACCAACGATAAAGGCGAATTTGAAATCACCTTTAAAGCATTGCCAGACCAAAGCGTTGATGCATCTAGCTTGCCAATTTTCAATTATGAAATCACTGCAGATGTTACCGATTTAAATGGTGAAACCAGAAGCGCAACCACAATTGTTAACGTTGGTTATCATGCCTTAACAGCCACTATTTCGATTGATGATAAATTGGATAAAACTCAAAAAAACCACAAACTAACTATCGACACTAAAAACCTTAATGGCGAATTTGTTCCTTCAAAAGGAACTATTAAAATATATAAGTTAGTGGCTCCAAAATATGTCTTAAGAGCACGTCCTTGGAAATCGCCAGATTACTCAATGCTTTCTGAAAGCGAATTTAAACAATTGTTTCTTCATGATGCTTATGCTAATGAAGATGATAGTAACCAATGGAAAAAAGGGACACTTGTTTTAGAAAAGTCCTTTGATACCGAAACATCTAAAGAACTCAGTCTAGGAAACATCAAAAAATGGGAATCTGGTCAGTATGTTATTATTTTGGAAACCAAAGACAAATTTGGTCAAGACGTAAAAGACCAAATAAAAACAATGCTGTACAGTGATAAAGACAAACAGATTTCAGACAATCAATTGTTTAGTGTTGTAACAGATAAAGCGACTTACACTATTGGTGATACTGCAACCTTAACTTTTGAATCTGCAGCAAATATTAAAGTTACTGTTGATGTTGAAAAAGATCATAAGACTGTTAAGACAGAAATCATTCAACTCAACAACAGCAAGCAAACCATAAACATTCCTGTTACTCAAAACGATTTAGGTGGCTTTGTTGTGCATTATAGTTTTGCTGCTTATAATAGCATTAGTAGTGGTGTTCTAAACATAAGTGTGCCTTACCCTAAAACCGATTTAGAGATTGAAACCCTTACCTTTAGAGATAAGCTACAACCAGGAACAGACGAAACTTGGAGCTTTAAAATTAAAGGTCCAAAAGGCGATAAAATCTCTGCCGAATTATTAGCAAGTATGTATGATGCGTCGTTAGACCAATTTAAACCACATCAATGGACATTTAATCCTATTCAAAGCCCAATATATTATAGTTATTCTTACAGAAATGCTGGGCAAAGTTTTGGGAATGTCAATTTTAGAGTACAACAAGAAAGAACACCTTATTATCAATTTAACACACAGCAATACGACCAAATGAATTGGTTTGGGTTTTATTACGCAAGAAGCGCAAAAAATGTTGTTATTCGTGGATATTCTTCAATACCAGTTGATAATGAATCTGAATTAGATGAAGTTGTTGTTACTGCTCAAGGTATTAAAAGAGAAAAACGCGCTCTAGGTTTTGCTGTGAGTGAGGTTAATGCTGATGAACTTGAAGAAGATGTTGCTTCTGTACTAACTGGAAAAGCTTCTGGTATTCAAATAACTGAAGAATCAGAAAAAACAGACTTCTCAGGTGTCACTATTCGTAAAAACCTCCAAGAAACCGCCTTTTTCTTTCCGCATTTGCAAACAGATACAGAAGGTAATGTGACGTTTAGTTTCACCACACCTGAAGCCTTAACCAAATGGAAATTACAGTTATTGGCACATACTAAAACTTTGGAAAGTACTGTAACTAACTTAGAAACAGTGACTCAAAAAGAACTCATGGTCATTCCAAATGCACCTCGTTTTTTACGAGAAGGCGACCAAATTACCATTAGTACTAAAATTGCAAATCTTACTGATAAGCAACTTTCAGGTCAAGCTGTTTTACAATTAGTTGATGCAGTTTCAGGAAAATCAATAGATGCTGAATTAAGCAATGCAGAAAACCAAAAATCTTTTACTGTAAATGCTAAAAGTAATACACAAGTTTCTTGGCAACTAGACATTCCAAACACAGTGCAAGCTGTGCAATACAAAGTGATTGCCAAAGCAGGCAATTTTGGCGATGGCGAGCAAAATGCATTGCCTGTTTTAAGTAACAAAATGTTGGTAACCGAAACCTTGCCAATGTGGATAAAAAGTAATGAAACACGAACATTTACATTAGATAAATTGGCTACAACAAGCTCAACCACCTTAAAACATCATAAGTTAACTTTAGAGATGACAAGCAATCCAGCTTGGTACGCTGTACAAGCACTGCCTTATTTAATGGAATATCCTTATGAGTGTAATGAGCAAACCTTCTCAAGGTATTATGCAAATGCTCTAGCAAGTCATATTGCAAATAGCAATCCTAGAATTCAAGAAGTGTTTAATCAATGGAGAGCTTCGGCAGGCTCAGCTACCAATGCTGATGTTTTAATAAGTAATCTTGAGAAGAATGAAGAACTTAAATCTATATTGATTCAAGAAACACCTTGGTTACGAGATGCTCAGAGCGAAACCGAACAGAAAAAACGAATTGCTCTGTTATTCGACCTCAACAAAATGAATAACGAATTGCAATCGGCTTTACGCAAATTGGAAAACAATCAAATGGCTTCAGGTGCTTGGTCGTGGTTTAATGGTGGTTATGAAAACCGTTATATCACACAGCACATTATCACAGGTTTTGGACATCTAAAGCAATTAAGTGTCATTTCGACAGAGCAAAGCGACGAGAAATCTCATAACAGAATGATACAAAAAGCCATTCAATATTTAGATGCTGAATTTGTAAAAGAGTACAAAGACATCATAAAATATAATAAAGATGTCGATTTAAGCAAAGATCATTTAAGTTACACACAATTACATTATTTGTACATGAGAAGCTTCTTTCCTGAAATTAATAAATCAAAAGAAGTTGAAGACATCACAGCTTATTATCACTCTCAAATAAAAAAATACTGGTTGTCGCGTTCATTGTATGCCAAAGGGTTGATGGCTTTAGTTGTAGATAGAATGGATGACAACACAACTTCTGCTAAAATTCTAAAATCGTTAAAAGAAAATAGCATCACGTCTGATGAGTTAGGCATGTACTGGAAAGAAAATACTAGTTCTTGGTATTGGTATCAAGCACCAATTGAAACGCAAGCCTTACTAATTGAAGCTTTTGCTGAAATAGAAAATGACACAAACACTATCGATAACTTAAAAATATGGCTTCTTAAAAACAAGCAAACCAACCAATGGAAAACTACAAAAGCAACCACTGAAGCTGTGTATGCTTTATTATTACAAGGTAGTGATTGGTTAAGTGTAACAGATGCTGTAGAAGTGCTCATTGGCAACAAAAAAATTGAACCTTCAAAATTAGAGAATGTAAACGTTGAAGCAGGAACTGGTTACTACAAAACTGCATGGAATAGCTCTGATATTCAACCTGATATGGCAAATGTAACACTGACCAAAAAAGGAGATGGCATTGCATGGGGAAGTTTGTATTGGCAATATTTTGAAGATTTGGATAAGATTACTTCAGCCGAAACACCTTTAAAATTGGGTAAAAAATTATTCTTAAAAAAGAACACTGATAAAGGTGAAGAAATTACCGAAATTACGTCTGACACTAAACTACAAGTTGGTGACTTAGTAAGGGTTCGCATTGAATTACGTAGCGATAGAAACATGGAGTTCATTCACATGAAAGACATGAGAGCCTCTGGATTAGAACCTATAAATGTGTTATCACAATACAAATGGCAAGATGGTTTGGGTTATTATGAAAGTACAAAAGATGCGAGTACAAACTTCTTCTTTGACTATTTACCAAAAGGTGTGTATGTATTTGAATATGACTTAAGAGTTAACAACGCTGGAAACATGAGCAATGGCATTACAACCATACAAAGCATGTATGCGCCAGAGTTTAGCAGTCATAGTGAAGGAACTAGAATTTCAGTAGGCAATACTCAGTAGCAGTATTCAGTCGTATTGCTGCATAAAACTCCTTCCCTTTTTAAGGGAAGGTGTCCGCAGGGCGGAAGGGTTTTATTGTTTAGGAGGATAGCCTTTTAAAACTTTTTCAACAATAGCATTAAATTGAGCCTCTCTCTTTTCTGATGAAGCATTTTGATTATAGCCACTTTCGCTTTCTGCCTGCCAGAATAATCCAATACCTTTTTCATCAATAAATTCAAACAAAATAGTTCTGTTCATTTTTGGCTGACCAATTGGCAATCCAATAGTAATGCCTCCACCAACATTTCTGTTTCCACCTCCTACACCAACACCAACTGTATTTCTATTGTTGTTTTCATAAGTACTACTTACCACATTAACATAAAAATCTGGAGTATCTGACAGTGTCAATCCTTTAACTTGCATTTGAGCATTCATAACATCAATTAGACGCTTTGTGTCTAGTTCACTCATACCTGTTTCTAAATCAGAATAGTAATTATAGGTTTTATATGTGGTAAAATTGGTTCCTTTTTCAAAATCGTAATTGACATAAATTGGAGCGCATGAAGAAATTACTATTATAAAAAACAGTACTAATATCTTTTTCATCATTTTAATTTTTAATAAAGCTAATCAAAAATTATTCCTTATTATCTACAGATTGTGTTAATGCAGATGAAATGATACCTGTTGGTACTGCAACAATACCTAAACCAATCATTAAAATAATAAAAGTAAAAACTTTACCGCCTACAGTTATTGGGTACACATCACCATAACCAACCGTTGTTAGTGTTATAATTGCCCACCACAAACTATCAAAAATTGAAGAAAAGTGATCTGGTTGTGCTTCGTTTTCAAAATAATAAATACCTACTGCAGCAAAGTAAATGAGAATCATTGTAATAAAAATGAACAAAAATATTTGCTCTTTAGCATTAGACATGGCTCTTATAAAATGATTCATCGCTTTATTATAACGAACAAGTTTTAATACTCTAAATAATCGTAAAAAACGTAAAGCTCTAAGTGAACGTAAATCGACTCCAAAGGAGAGATAAAAAGGAAGTATAGCAAGTAAATCGATAAGTCCAAAAAAACTAAAAATAAACCGTGGCTTGCTATCTGCTACATAAATTCTTAAGATATACTCAGCTGTAAAAACAACCACGCAAAATATTTCAATGGCTCTTAAAATAGACCTTGTTTCTGGCTTTAAATTGGGTAGAGTTTCAATTGAAAACGTTAATATGGACAATAAAATGAGAGCTTGTATAAAAAAAGCAAACCATTTGCTTAACTTATTATCATTAAACTCTACGATGCTTTTTATATATGCTCTCATACTGTTTCTAATTTAAGAATTCAACATCTGCCACAATTTATCTTTAAGTTGAGTAATTCCTTGTTGTGCCACTGAAGAAATAAAAATATAGTCAATTGGAAGTTCGTTATCTAGTTCAACTTTTAACTCTGCTTTAAGCTCATCATCAAGCATATCGCATTTGGTAATAGCAATTAATCGGCTTTTATCTAACATTTCAGGATTGTAACGTCTCAGTTCATCCAATAAAATATCGTATTGCTTTTTAATGTCATCAGCATCAGCAGGAATTAAAAACAACAAGGTTGAATTACGTTCAATATGTCTTAAAAAGTAGTGACCAAGACCTTTTCCTTCTGCAGCACCTTCTATAATTCCAGGAATATCTGCCATAACAAAGGTTTGGAAATCACGATATTCAACGATACCTAAATTTGGCTTTAAGGTTGTAAATTCGTAATCTGCAATTTTTGGCTTTGCAGAAGTAATCACTGATAGTAACGTTGATTTTCCTGCATTTGGAAAGCCTACCAAACCAACATCTGCCAAAATTTTAAGCTCAAGGGTAACACGTTTTTCTTCTAACGGAATTCCTGGTTGCGCATAACGAGGTGTTTGATTGGTTGCGCTTTTAAAGTGCCAATTACCTCGTCCTCCCTTTCCGCCTTCACAAAGTATTTTTTCTTCGTTTTGTTCGGTAATTTCAAATAGAATTTCATCAGTTTCGGTATCTCTAACTACAGTTCCTAGTGGTACATCAATATAAACATCTTCGCCATCTGCTCCAGTGCTTCTTGCACTTCCTCCATGTTCGCCGTGTCCTGCTTTAAAATGCTTTTTGAATTTTAAATGATAAAGCGTCCATAGGTTTTCTCTAACAATAACATGACCTCCACGTCCTCCATCACCTCCATCTGGACCACCTTTTGCCACATATTTTTCTCTATGTAAATGCGTAGAGCCTTTTCCTCCATTTCCTGAAGAAGCAAATACTTTTACATAGTCCACAAAATTTCCTTCTGTCATTTTTAAGGTTTATTTATTTTTTGTGAAGTTGTTTAGTTGCGAGGATATATTAAACAACTAAACGAATAAACATCTCAACTAAAGATTGTCTATTACTTTATTTAATCGAATTGTAATTTCTTCTATACTACCAACACCATCAACTCCAAAATACTTGTTTTGTTCGGTGTAGTAATCTTTTAAAATTGCTGTTT
>JAGQYS010000024.1 GCA_020435965.1 Flavobacteriaceae bacterium
CGGACACATGGCCCTCAACCATGCCTGTCTACCAGTTCCAGCACCTGGGCAGTTTTGCGGAAAGCGGAAAAAATCGCAATAGAACGATTGCGCTCAGTGACCTGACTGGGACTCGAACCCAGGACCCTCTCCTTAAAAGGGAGATGCTCTACCAACTGAGCTACCTAGTCTGTTGAGTTTCTCTCAAACGAGGGTGCAAATATAAAATGTTTAATTAATAAAACAATAAATTTTAAACATTAATTTTTGTTTTTTTGTGTTGTAAATTTGAAGTGGTTAATTCTGAATTTATTATAACAATATGAAAGTTTTTTTAGTAGGTTATATGGCGTCTGGTAAGACTACAATTGGCAAAGTACTTGCTGAAAAAATGAATTTTCAATTTATTGACTTAGATCAATATATAGAAAGTAAAGAGGATATGTCTGTTCCTGATATATTTAAATTAAAAGGAGAAATATATTTTAGAAAAATAGAGGCATTGTATTTAAAAGAATTAATTGAAAGTGATATAAAAGTAATTATATCACTTGGAGGCGGAACACCTTGCTATGGAAATAATATGGAGTTACTATTAAACTCTGAAGATGCGATTACAATTTATCTTAAAGCATCCTTAAATGAATTGGTAAAAAGGTTAAGCAAAGACAAGCAAAACAGGCCACTAATTACACATTTAGATTCTGATGAAGCTCTTTTGGAGTTTGTTGGTAAGCATTTGTTTGAAAGAAATCAATTTTATAATCAAGCGAATTATACAGTTGAAGCTGATAATGCCTCAGTGACTACTATTGTAGAAGATATTGTATTAAAGTTATTTTAAAACCGCCTCAAATACTTTGCCTGTAAGGTTAATTTCAACGTGTTCATGTAATGACGTTGATAACGAAATGCCTTTAAAATCTGCTTTTACTGGATATTTTTTGTGATTTCTGTTAATTAACACTGCGGTTTTAAATTGTTTTAAAGGTACATTTAAAAAATGTTTCACACCATAAATTAAAGTGGTTCCTGAGTTTAATACATCATCAATAAGCACTATAGATTTGTTTTTATAATCTTCTGGAGAAATTGAAGTTGTTATTTTAGATAGTGGATTTTTTTTATCAATAACTACTTTACAAAGCAAAGGTTCAATATCTGATATTTTTTTAAGAGCAGTTTTTAATTTTTTTGCAAGAATGTAACCATTGCTTTCAATTCCAGCTAAAATAACCTCTTTTTCATTTACGTTGCATTCATATATTTGATAAGCAATACGCTTAATTTTATGATTAATTTCGTTATGCGACAAAATATTGTTTTGCTCTAATGCCATTATTGATTATTTTTTTCAAAGATAAAAAACAGTTCTTTACCTTGTCTTGGTTTTATTGAATTGTATGATCTTTCTAAAATTTTTATATTAAATGTTGGTGTAAACAGGTTGATATACTCTGTTTTACTACCACCAAAAGGAGGACCTTCGTCAGTTAGTTCAAAATCAAATAGAAGTCCTGCTATTTTTCCGTTTAATTTAAGCAATTCATGTGTTTTATGCACATACTTTTCTCTTAAACTAGGTTGTAAAGCACAAAAAAAGGTTTGCTCTATTATTAAATCAAACGAATTATCTAAGTCAAAAAAGTCTTTATTAAGTAATTGTTTATTTGGAATATCAGGAAGTCTTTGTTTTAGATTTTTAAGTGGCTGGTTTGCAATATCTACAACATAAACACTCTTAAAACCAATATTCCATAAATATTCAGCTTCATAGCTATTACCACCACCTGGAATTAATATTTTTAAATCTTTGTTAGTTAGTTGATCTATATAGTTTTTCAATGGTGTTGATACACCACCAATATCCCACCCAGTTTTATTTTCAAGATATTTATGTTCCCAAAAAGCTTTATTCAATATCGTCATTTTCTTCTTCTAAATAGTCTTCTATATTTCTTCTGTCCTTTTTGGTAGGCCTTCCAGTTCCCTTTTTTCTGTAATAATCTTTGGAATATTTTAGTAGTTCATTAGCTTCAAACTCAGATTTTGGCGTTGTATCTGTCCTGTAAATATCAACCAATTTTGCACCAACTCTACTTTCAGGAATATCATTAATAGTCAACTGGTAATTAATTTGGTCTTTTCTAACTATTATTTTATCTGTGGCAAATATCTCCCTGCTTGGCTTTACAACATCATTATTAACCTTTATCTGGCCTTTTTTGCAAGCTATAGTAGCAAGATTTCTGGTCTTAAAATAACGTACGCACCAAAGATATTTATCTATTCGCATAAATTTTATAAATCTGCGTTAATTGTTTTGTACAAAAATATTATAAAATTGTATCTTGCAAGCTGAAAAATTGCTAAAAAAATCATTTAAAACTACCTTCATATTTTAAGTAAATGAAGACTTTAGTTTAAATAAATAAAATTGAAATGAAAAAAATAAAGATTAATTATTTGTTACTAACCTTTTTGTTGTTAGGAATTTCTTTAGCGTCTTGTCGAAAAGATGATGGAATTACTGAAGGTATTGATGAAGTGCCTAGAGATGAGCAACAAGATATTGATCAGCCAATTTTGGACACTTACTTGGCAACGCATTACTATAATTCTGGAGAGTTAGCGGCTAATCCTAATCCATCTATGTACGATTTGGTGATTACTGAATTGGCAGAAGGTGAAACTGTTCCAGCTGACCATACTCTATTAGAGGATGCTGTTGAAACTTACCAAACAAATTATAAAGATCAGGATTATAACTATTATATTTTAAGAATTAATCAAGGAGGTGGTGAAAGTATGCCGCATTTTACTGATGATGTTAGGATTAATTACGAAGGAAGTTTAGTTGATGATGGTGAGGTTTTTGAAATCACAGCGAATCCCGAGGATTTTGATTTAGCACTTGCAATTCCTGGAATGTCTCGTGTGATACCTAAATTTAATATTGCTGAATCTTATGTGATTAATGGAGATGGTACAGTAACTTATAATAATGTTGGTGTTGGCCTTATGATTCTTCCTTCAGGTTTAGGCTATTATTCAGCGGGAACTGCTGGTATTGGTCCTTACAAATGTTTGGTTTTTAAGTTTGATTTATTGCAAACAGAACTTAATGATCATGATGCTGATGGTATACCAAGTTATGTTGAAAATTTAGATGGAGATGAAGATATAATTGATGATGATACTGACGAAGATTCTTTGGCTAATTTTGTGGATCAAGACGACGATGGTGATGGTGTATTAACCATTAATGAGTTGATGCCAGAAGAATACATAGTAGATACAAATATAGGGCAGGAAGAACCAACTTTAGGAGCTGGAGAATATGAAGTAAGTAGAACTGAGGTTGATGGAATTATAACCATTAAAACGGTTAAAATTATGGATTCCAATGGAGATGAAACTCCTGATTATCTGGATGAAAATATAACCATAAATTACAATGAAGATTAAATAAAAAAGCCGCTCTACAGAGCGGCTTTTTTTATTAGAATGTAAGTGACAAACTCAGAATGAGCTGGTCAGGTCTAGTGTCAATTCTATCGTTTAAATCAATACCATTATTATCTAAAAAAGAGGCTTCGTTTTCACTTAAACCACGTTCATAGCGTAAATCTATTCCAAACTTTTCAAAACTTACAGAGGCTCCAAAATTAAGGCCAACGGTAAACTCGTTTTCAACATTTTCAATGGTTACACCATCAAATTCAGTATCTAAAATATACTGTAGTGATGGACCTCCAAAAACACTTAAAGGGCCAAGTATTTTTACACCAACTAAAAGCGGAACGTCAATTTTTTGCATGTCAAAATCGCCACTATCATATTCACTTTTTGTACTTGTGTAAACCAGTTCAGGTCTAAAATAAAGTGAGTTACCAATCTTACCAAAAAGTCCAATGTGATAACCAATATTTCTACTAGGATCTTCAACAGTTTCGCCTATTGATTCAAAATAATCTCCATTTGCATTGTAGTTAAGCCCTCCTTTAATTCCAAAGGATGATCCAGCTTGAGCAAATGTAAAAGTGCAGGTGGTTGTTAGCGCAACTAATAAAATGAGTTTTTTCATAATTGTTTTCGTTTTTAGATTTGAATGTATATCTAACAAAAACGCTGCCAAATAATTATTATTTTATTTAAGCAATACTTATAAAGTGCATTCTAGTTTAAAAGATACTTTAAGCTACATATTAATTGATTGGATTTAGAATCAATATTAATTGAGTTGTATAGTATTGAGGATTTTGTATTAGAAAGCCCTTTTTCCCATCTGATATCCAAGCCTAGCTTACCAATATCAACACCAACTCCAATATGTGAAGCTATTGAAAATGAATCAGTTTCTATATCAGATTGAGCTATGTTTTCAAAAGAAGAATCAATTATAAATTGAAGATTTGGACCTGCAAAAATAGAAGCAATTTTTGCAATTTTGAATCCAATTAAAATAGGTATTTCAATCTTGTTCAAGATATAATCCTCATTATTAAATTTTTTATAAGTGCTTTTGGTATGTGTATATTGAATTTCTGGTTGCAAAAACATATTAGATGAGAATTCTTTCCTTACCCAAATACCAAGATTATAACCAACCCTTCCTGTCGATTCTTCAATAAATACTTCACTAAATTCATCTGCTTGTGCATATAACTCACCATTGGAGTTATAATTTATTCCAGCTTTAATACCAAAATCAAAAGTTTGTTGAGAAGAAATGGTTGAAAAACAGCATAAAGCACTAAAAATTAGCAATGAGGTTTTTTTCATTGAATTGTTAATTAATGATTATTTCCTTGAAATAACAGATTTCACCTTACTAATAATTGCTTTGCTATTCAGACCATACTTATCCATAAGCTGGGCTGGAGTTCCTGACTCACCAAAAGTATCATTTGTGGCAACAAATTCTTGAGGTGTTGGGTTGTTTAATGCTAATACTCTTGAAACACTTTCGCCTAAACCACCAAGATAGTTATGCTCTTCAGCTGTAACAATACAACCAGTTTTAGCAACTGATTTTAAAATAGCCTCTTCATCCAAAGGTTTAATAGTATGAATATTTATAACTTCGGCAGAAATACCTTCCTCAAATAACGCTTTAGAAGCCTCTAAGGCTTCCCAGACTAAGTGTCCAGTTGCAACGATAGTGACATCACTTCCTTCAGTCATTTTAATGGCTTTACCAATTTCAAATTTTTGATCTTCAGGAGTGAAAATTGGAACAGATGGACGTCCAAATCGTAAATAAACAGGTCCTTCATAATCAGCAATGGCAATAGTAGCTGCTTTTGTTTGGTTATAGTCACATGGATTAATCACAACCATTCCAGGTAACATTTTCATTAACCCAATATCTTCAAGAATTTGATGCGTTGCACCATCTTCACCGAGTGTTAATCCAGCATGTGAAGCACAGATTTTTACATTTTTTCCGGAATAAGCAATGGATTGACGAATTTGATCATAAACTCTACCAGTTGAAAAGTTAGCAAATGTTCCAGTAAACGGAATTTTTCCTCCAATAGTTAAACCAGCAGCAATTCCCATCATGTTAGCTTCAGCAATTCCAACTTGAAAAAAGCGTTCAGGATTTTCTTCAATAAATTTATCCATTTTTAAAGAGCCAATTAAATCGGCACAAAGCGCAACAACATTAGGATTGGTTCTTCCTAATTCAGCTAAGCCAGCTCCAAAACCACTTCTTGTATCTTTTTTTTCTGTATATGTGTATGTTTTCATAAGCCTCCCTAAATCCCTCCAATGGAGGGACTTTTATTAGATTATATTTAATTAATTTTTAATGCTTTTTATTTTTAGTTCAGTTTTCTTCCCCTTTGGGGAAGTTAGAAGGGGCTTTTAATAGTCTCCTATAGTTTCAGGGTTTTGTGCTAAACCAATGGCTAATTGTTCGTCATTTGGTGCTTTACCATGCCAAGCATGAGTATGCATCATAAAGTCAACACCATTTCCCATAACAGTTTTAAGTAATACACAAACTGGCTTACCATTGCCTGTTTTTAATTTTGCTTCAGTCATTCCTTTTCTTATAGCATCAATATCGTTACCTTTTTCAATTTCTATCACAATCCAATCAAAGGCTTCGAACTTTTCTTTAATATTTCCCATAGGTAAAACAGTATCAGTAGAACCATCAATTTGCTGACCATTTAAATCAACTGTAGAAATTAAATTATCAACCTTTTTAGCGGAAGCGTACATGATCGCTTCCCAGTTTTGACCTTCTTGTAATTCACCATCACCATGAAGACTGTATATTAAATGCTTATCTCCATTCAATTTTTTTGCTTGTGCAGCTCCTATAGCGACTGACATTCCTTGCCCTAGAGAACCTGATGCGATTCTAACTCCTGGAAGTCCTTCATGAGTCGTTGGATGTCCTTGCAAGCGAGAGTTAATCAATCTAAAAGTGTTTAATTCATCAATTGGGAAATAACCTGAACGTGCTAATACGCTATAATAAACAGGAGAGATATGACCATTGGACAGGAAGAATAAATCTTCGCCAATACCATCCATGTCAAAACCTTCATTACGCTCCATAAGTTCAGAATATAAGGTCACGAAAAATTCAGCACAGCCTAGTGAACCTCCTGGATGCCCTGAGTTTACTTTGTGTACCATTCGTAATATATCTCTACGAACTTGTGTGGTTAAATCCTTTAATTGTTGTGTGTTTGCCATAAGTAGTTGATTACAAAATTTCGAGCAAAAATAAACCATTACTAAGCTTTGTCAAAGTATGGCATAAAGCACTTATTAACGAAATACTATGATTTGCTAACAATTTAATAGCTTGTTAAGACCTTAATGCAATTTTGTTAATTATCTTTGCTCGCTGTTAACACAGATATATGATTTTTAAGCTAGAAGGCAAAGATTCACAAAGTAAAGCAAGAGCAGGGCAAATCACTACAGATCATGGCGTTATTGAAACTCCAATTTTCATGCCTGTTGGAACTGTTGCCTCTGTTAAGGGTGTTCATCAAAGAGAATTGAAAAATGATATCAATCCTGATATTATTTTGGGAAATACCTATCACTTATATCTTAGGCCTCAAACGTCAATTTTAGAGCAGGCAGGTGGTTTACATAAATTTATGAATTGGGATAGAAATATTTTGACCGATTCAGGTGGTTACCAAGTGTATTCATTATCTGCCAATAGAAAAATAAAAGAAGAAGGCGTAAAGTTTAAGAGCCATATAGATGGAAGCTACCACACATTCACGCCAGAAAATGTAATGGAAATTCAGCGAACCATTGGTGCAGATATCATCATGGCGTTTGATGAATGTACACCTTATCCTTGCGATTATAATTATGCCAAACGATCTATGCACATGACGCATCGTTGGTTGGATAGATGTATCAATCATCTTGAAAAAACACCATTAAAGTATGATTATAATCAAGCCTTTTTTCCAATAGTGCAAGGCAGTACCTATAAAGATTTACGCCAACAATCAGCAGAATATATCGCAAATGCTGGAGCAGTAGGTAATGCCATTGGTGGATTGTCTGTTGGAGAACCAGCTGAAGAAATGTATGCTATGACTGAAGTGGTTTGCGAAATTCTACCAGAAGATAAACCACGTTATTTAATGGGAGTTGGTACACCAATAAATATTCTTGAAAATATTGCGTTAGGCATAGATATGTTTGATTGTGTAATGCCAACCAGAAACGCAAGAAACGGAATGCTATTTACAGCTCATGGTACTATTAACATAAAAAACCAAAAGTGGGCAGATGATTTTTCACCTATTGATGATATGGCAATTACATTTGTAGATACAGATTATTCAAAGGCATATTTGCGTCATCTATTTAGTGTGAATGAAAGGCTAGGAGCACAAATTGCAACCATACATAATTTAGGCTTCTATTTGTGGTTGGTAAGAGAAGCTAGAAAACATATCTTAGCAGGAGATTTTAAAACTTGGAAAGAAGCTATGGTAAAACAAATGGATAAGCGTTTGTAAAGAGTATGAAAATTTTAGATTGGTACATATTAAAGCGTTATTTAATAACATTTTTGTTAATGATATTGCTGTTTATACCAATAGCTATAACGGTAAATCTTGCCGAGAAGATTGATAAAATATTAGCAAATAAAGTGCCTTTTGGAGAAGTCGCACTATATTACCTAGATTTTTCTATCTACTTTGCCAATTTACTATTCCCTTTGTTTTTGTTTTTATCTGTGATTTGGTTTACCTCTAAGCTTGCCAATAACACAGAAGTTATTGCTTTTTTAAGTTCTGGAGTATCATTTTGGCGTTTTTTAAGACCATATTTTATCGGAGGTTTTATTGTAGCAGGATTTTCATTATTAATGGGAATGTATTTGACTCCTAATGCAAGTAAAGGCTTTAATGAGTTTACGTACAAATATTTAAAAGGAGGTAGTAAGGACAAAGACACTCAAAATCTCTTTAGGCAGATTAATGATAACGATTACATTTATGTCAGTAATTTTGATACAAAAACCAATACTGGAAGAGATTTTTCTTTAGAGCATTTTGATGGTAATGAATTAAAATTCAAAATAAAAGCCGATAGAATTTCTTTTGTCCCTAAAGATTCAACTTACAGACTCATTAATTATTCAAAGCGAATTTTAGGGGAAACTGATGACAAAATTATTAGCCAAAGAAGAAAGGATACCTTGTTTAGCTTTGAGCTTGAAGATTTGACACCACCAAAATACGCAGCCGAAATTTTAAATTATACAGAATTAGTAAAATTTATTGATAAAGAAGAAGCTCGAGGTTCATCAAATATTGGACGTTATAAAGTTGTGCAGTACAAAAAATGGAGCTTACCAGTTTCAGTTTTTATATTAACTATAATAGCTGTTTCAGTATCATCAATTAAGCGACGTGGTGGAATGGGTTTTAATCTAGCACTTGGGGTTTTTATTGCCATGATATATGTGTTTTTTGACAAAGTATTTGGAGTCATGGCTGAACAATCAGATTTTTCACCAGCTGTTGCAGTTTGGTTTCCTAATGTGATTTTTGGTATTTTAGCTATCTATCTGTTGTATAATGCCAAACGATAAACTAAAGAACTATCTACACCTTCATTTTTTAGTATTTATTGCTGGCTTTACTGCTATTTTAGGAGAGCTAATTACAATAAAAGCTATTCCTTTAGTTTGGTTCAGGATGAGTATTGCAGGAGTTTTAATGTTTATTTATATTAAGATTAGAAAAATAAAACTCAATGTAGATTCTAGATTAATTTTTAAATTTTCAATCGCAGGAATTATTATAGCATTGCATTGGATAACTTTTTTTGAATCCATAAAGCAATCAACCATTTCAATTGCATTAGCGATGTTTTCAACAGGAGCATTTTTTGCTTCTCTTATAGAGCCATTGTTTTATAAACGTCGAGTAATTTGGTATGAAATTTTGTTTGGTATCATTGTCATTTTTGGCGTTTGGTATATCACTAGTTCAGAATTTAAATACATAAACGGAATTGTTTTAGGTATTTTATCAGCCTTGTTTTCCTCAACATTTTCGGTTATAAATGGCAAATTGGTAGAACGAAACTCGGCAACTGTAATCTCATTTTATGAGTTTATTAGTGGTGTTGTTTTTATTTCAATTTTCATTTTGTTTTTTAGAGGTGGATTTAATTCAAGCTTTTTTAATTTACCAAATAGTGATTGGTTTTATTTGTTTATCCTAGCCTCAGTTTGTACAGCTTATGCATTTATTGCAGCTGTACATGTCATGAAGCAAATTAGTCCTTACACTGTTGTGTTAACGTATAATCTAGAACCTATTTATGGTATTGTTTTGGCAATCATTTTATTTCCAAAAGCAGAAAAAATGAGTACCGAATTTTATATAGGAGCAACGTTAATCATTAGTACAGTAATTTTAAACGGAATTTTAAAAAACACTAGAAAAAGAAAAGTTAAAACTCTGCAATAGCGTGACTTGTTTTATTTCATTTTAAATCTAAAATCAAAACAAAAAAAATACGTAATTTTGTACACTAACTAAAAACTAATCTTAATTTCTATGGAATACTTAGAATTTGAGTTACCTATAAAAGAACTTGAAGAACAACTTCAAAAATGTCAGCTTATTGGAGAAGAAAGTGATGTTGATGTTACTGAAACTTGCAAACAGATCGAGAAAAAACTTGCCGAAACTAAAAAAGATATTTACAAAAACCTTACGGCTTGGCAACGCGTGCAATTATCTCGTCATCCTAACAGACCTTATACACTTGATTACATAAAGGCTATTTTTGGAGATTCTTTTTTAGAGCTTCATGGAGACAGAAATTTTAAAGACGATAAAGCCATGATTGGTGGTTTGGGTAAAATTGGAGACCAGAGTTATATGTTTGTTGGTCAGCAAAAAGGTTATAACACCAAAACCAGACAGTATAGAAACTTCGGAATGGCTAACCCTGAAGGTTATCGTAAAGCATTACGCTTAATGAAAACAGCAGAAAAATTTGGGATTCCAGTAGTAACACTTATAGATACTCCAGGTGCTTATCCAGGACTGGAAGCCGAAGAACGCGGGCAAGGAGAAGCCATAGCCAGAAATATTTTAGAAATGACAAGGCTTAAAGTACCAATCATTACTGTTATTATTGGTGAAGGAGCTTCTGGTGGTGCACTAGGCATTGGAGTTGGAGACAAAGTGCTGATGTTGGAAAACACTTGGTATTCTGTAATTTCGCCAGAATCATGTAGTTCAATATTATGGCGAAGCTGGGAATATAAAGAACAAGCTGCCGAAGCATTAAAACTTACTGCTAAAGACATGAAAAAGATGAAGTTGGTTGACGAAATTGTAAAAGAACCACTTGGTGGCGCTCATAAAGACAGAGAAAAAACATTCTTGACTGTTCGCGATGCCATTGAAAAAGCCTATAGCGAGTTTAAGAACTTATCACCAAAAGAATTAGTAAAACAACGCATGGAAAAATATTCAGAAATGGGTGTTTTTAAAGACTAATCCTTTTAAAATCATAGTATAAATGAATCTGAAGTTTATCGCTTCAGATTTTTTTATCGCTATTAACAAAATTTTCAACTTATTAACAATTGAAATGTTGACTTACAGTTAACAATGTTGTATATTAATAAAGTAAATTTCTTAACATTTTAGTTACATTCGTTGTCTTGAAAATTCAAGAATCAACTAACTGAAATTAAACCATTAAAGGCAGAATTTTGTCTGAATTAATATATGAAACAACCTAACCCAATACAAGGACTTAAAGTAGATAAAAGCACAATTATTAGCCTGGAACGAGGTAAAATCCCTCCTCAAGCAATTGATCTTGAAGAAGTGGTTTTGGGAGCTATGATGATTGACAAGAAAGGTGTGGATGAAGTGATAGATATCTTAAGTCCAGACGCCTTTTACATGCAAAAACATCAGTATATTTTTGAAGCAATCTTTAAGTTGTTTGAGAATAGTGAACCTATAGATTTATTAACAGTTTCAACTCAATTAAAAAAAGATCAGAGGCTAGACCAAGTTGGAGGCGATTTTTATTTGATTTCATTAACTCAGAAAGTGTCATCTTCGGCTCACATTGAGTTTCATGCAAGAATCATTTTGCAAAAATTCATTCAGCGAAGCTTAATTAAAATTTCTAACGAGATAATCGAAGATTCCTATGATGAAACTAAAGATGTTTTTGATTTATTGGATAAAGCAGAGTCTAAACTGTACGAAGTAACACAAGGAAACATCAAAAAATCTTCTGAAACAGCTCAGGAATTAGTCATCCAAGCCAAGAAAAAAATAGAAGAAATATCAAATAAGGAAGGCCTTAGTGGTATTCCTTCAGGGTTTGACAAATTAGACAAATTAACCTCTGGTTGGCAAGAAAGTGATTTAATAATTGTGGCTGCTCGTCCAGGTATGGGAAAAACAGCTTTAACCTTGTCTATGGCAAGAAATATTGCTGTAAATCAAAATATTCCTGTTGCATTTTTCTCTTTAGAGATGGCATCAGTACAATTAATTACTCGTCTTATTTCATCTGAAACTGGACTGTCTTCTGAAAAATTGAGAACAGGACGATTGGAAAAACACGAATGGGAACAACTTAACGTTAAAGTAAAAAGTCTTGAAAAAGCACCTTTATTTATAGATGATACGCCTTCACTCTCTATTTTCGATTTGCGTGCAAAAGCAAGACGTTTAGCTTCACAACATGGAATCAAATTAATTGTAATAGATTATTTGCAATTAATGACAGCTGGAGGAAGCCAAAAAGGAGGAAACAGGGAACAAGAAATATCCATGATTTCTAGAAACCTTAAAGCATTGGCTAAAGAATTAAGTGTTCCAGTAATCGCTCTATCACAGTTATCACGTGCTGTTGAAACTCGTGGTGGAAGTAAGCGTCCATTACTTTCAGATTTACGTGAATCTGGAGCGATTGAGCAAGATGCAGATATTGTATCGTTTATTTATAGACCAGAATACTATAAAATTGATGAATGGGACGATGAAGAAAGAACACCAACCGAAGGCCAAGCAGAATTTATTGTAGCAAAACATAGAAATGGTGGATTGGATAATATTCGTTTGAAGTTTATTGGTCACTTAGGTAAGTTTGATAATTTGGATGATTTTGATACGCCTTTTGGTGAATTTCATAGTAAAATGAATGCTGCTGCTAATGACGATACCTTTAAAGCAGACAACTTTAGGCAAGATCCTAACGATGCATTTGATGCTCCTGATGATGAAAACGATGTACCATTCTAGATAAAATTTAAGAAAACCATAACTATTTGATTGCCAAATATTAGCTTAGTTTGTAGCTTAAAACAATTACATTTGCCTCATGTTAGAACAACGTCGTACAACCAATATACTATTACTCATTATTGTAGTGCCTCTAGTATTTTATTTACTTAAAATACTCTCATTTATATTTATTCCATTAGTGTTTTCAATGTTTATCGCCTTGTTGTTTTTACCATTAATGCGTTGGTTGGGCAAGCATAAAGTGCCAAAATTTGTCAGTATTATTATTGTCATATTATTAATTGTAGGAGGATTAACAATAGGAGTAGAGCTCATACAATTATCTAGCAAACAGATTATGGCATCAGATTCTGGTTTTTTTGAAAAAGCAGAATTAAAACTCAGCGAAGCAAAACTGTATATTGAAAGTAACTTTGGTGTAGAGTTTCAAGAAAACAAAGATATTTTAGCTCAATTTTTTCAAAAAGATAGTATAGGCTCAACAGTTGACTTTTTAAGAAAATTTCTAACTACTATTTTAATGACTACCTTTTTTGTAGTGCTTTGGTTGGCAGAATCTATTAATGTACATAAACTTTTAAACAATACTATTTTAAAGAAAAAGCATGCTTCAATAAAAGCGTTTATGAAAATTGAAAGAGATCTTAATACCTTTATTAAAGTCAAAGTTTTAGTGAGCTTGCTTACTGGAATAGGTACTGGTTTGGCTTGCGTATTTTTTGATGTGAGTTTTCCAATCTTTTGGGGTCTTTTTGCCTTTGTCATTAACTTCGTGCAAATGGTAGGTTCTTTTATTACAGTTATTCTACTTTCTATTTTTGCATTTGTTGAGCTAGAAACAACAAGTACTTTATTCTTTTTTATCCTGTTTATTACAGGAGTACAAGTTTTATTTGGCGCCATTTTAGAACCTATTTTTATGGGAAAATCATTCTCTATTAATGTTATTGCAGTCCTTGTAATGCTCATGTTTTGGGGTTTTCTGTGGGGAATTCCAGGTTTAATAATGGCAATACCAATAACTGTTTTTATTAAAATTTTATTAGAGCAATTCCCTAGTACTAAGGTCATTGCAAGCCTTTTATCAGGGAATGATACCAAGTTGATTTAAGTTTATCTATTGAGTTATAATTAAATATTATGGAGTTTTATTTTTTATAGTAAGGAATCCTAACTATATTTGTAAAGCAATTTTGCAATACAACATAAATTATAGTAAAAATGAGTAAATCAATTTTTTATCACG
>JAGQYS010000025.1 GCA_020435965.1 Flavobacteriaceae bacterium
CATCAATAATTGCTTCACTTTTTTTTGTGTCTTTGCTTGTGTTTGTGTATTCCCAAACATAAACTGCTTCAATAATATCGCCAAGTACATAATTAATATCCTTTTTTAAATTTCTAACATTTGCCATTTTATAATAAAATTTATTTCAGCAAAATTACACAATTTTATACATAAACCTCTAAAAGTTTTGCATTGTTTGATTCTAATTTAAAATGTTTTAATGCTGCTGGAATAAGTATGGTTTCTCCTTTGATTATAGTTTCTGAAAAGTTATCCATAATAATATCAGCTGCACCTTCAACACAAATATAAATAATGAATGAGTCAAATACATTTTCTTTTGAAATCGTTTTGGTTAGTTTAATAAAATTTGTTGTAAAATAAGGGCATGACACCATTTTATTGGATTCGTTAGTTAGGTTTGAATACGAAACCTTAAAATCGTCTTTCATATTAAAATTAATGGCGTCAATCGCTAAATCGTTATGTAGTTCACGCTCGTTACCTTTACTATCCTTTCTATCCCAATCATATACACGATAGGTAATATCACTGGTTTGCTGTATTTCTGTTAGCATTACTCCTGCTCCAATGGCATGCACACGACCAACCTCAATAAAAAAAGTATCGCCTTCTTTAACCTGTTCGAAATTAAGGATTTTGGTAAGCGTTTTATTCTCTAGATGTTTTAAATAAACTTCTGGTGTGATTTCTTGGTTAAAACCAACAATTAAATTTGCCTCATCGTCTGCTTGCATGACATACCACATTTCGGTCTTACCAAACGAATTATGACGTTTTGCAGCCAATTCATCGTTAGGATGCAACTGAATAGATAAATCTTCTTTGGCATCTATAAATTTAATCAGTAGTGGAAATTTTTCCCCAAACACCTTAAAATTCTTATCGCCAATGAGTTCTTCTTGATAAGTTGCCAACAGTTGTTTAAGTGTTAAGCCTTTTAATTCGCAATTAGACACAATGGACGTGTCTCCTTCTACATCACTTATTTCCCAGCTTTCTCCAACATTTGGTGCATCACTTTTTTTGTTAAGAATAGTTTTGAGCTTTGTTCCTCCCCATATTTTTTCTTTTAAAATTGGTTGAAATTTAAGTGGATATAAGTTATTTTTCATAAGCTATTAACCAGAATATCTAACAAAATTTCTTGGAGTTTCATATAGTATAACATCCAAATCAAAAGATGGTTTAAGTCTTGGCTTTATCTTATTATAAATAACTACAACTATATTTTCGGCTGTTGGGTTAAGATCTTTAAACTCTGGAACTTCAACATTTAAATTTTTATGGTCAAAAGCATCTTCAACTTCTTCTTTTATGATATCTTTTAAAACCTTCATGTCGATCACGTATCCAGTTTCTTGGTCAATTTCACCTGTAACACTTACAATTAGTTCATAATTATGACCATGAAAGTTTGGGTTATTACACTTGCCAAAAACATCGTCGTTTTTTTCATGACTCCAATCTTTTCTATACAATCTATGCGCTGCATTAAAATGTGCTTTTCTACTAACGGTTACCTTCATTGCCAACTAAATTTATATGGTTGTAGAATTTATCAAAAATAATTTTAAACCAGGCTGTGTACTTTTCAGGGTGTAACGTCATATCAACCTTTACATCTTCCAAGTCCATCCATTTCCAAGATTCAACTTCATCTTTATTTATATTTGGGTCTTTATCATAATGACCAACCATAATATGATCAAGTTCATGTTCAGTCAATCCATTATCAAAGGGTGCCTTATAGATAAATGATATGGTTTCCTTTAACTCAGTTACAAAGCCCATTTCTTCTTGTAAACGACGCTTTCCTGCCTCTATATTACTTTCTCCTTCTCTTTGATGACTGCAACAAGTGTTTGTCCAAAGACCAGGAGAATGATATTTGCTCAAGGCACGTTGTTGCAACATGAGTTCATTCTTATCATTAAAAATAAATACGGAAAATGCACGATGCAACAACGCTTTTTCATGAGCTTCCATTTTTGGCATTAATCCTATTTGTTCATCGTTTTCGTTTACTAGAATAACTTTTTCTTCTTTCATAGAACTACAAAAATACCAACTAAAATATTAATATTATCATTCTCAATATAAAATCTGGAGTCGTAATTCTTGAATCATAATTTAAAAAGTATATTTGCAACCCTATTGCAAGAAAGAATATGAGTTTTTTAAAAGAAATAGAACGCAGGCGAACCTTTGGTATCATTTCGCATCCAGATGCTGGTAAAACTACATTAACAGAAAAACTGTTATTATTTGGTGGAGCTATTCAGGAAGCTGGTGCTGTAAAAAGTAATAAAATTAAAAAAGGTGCTACAAGCGACTTTATGGAAATTGAGCGCCAACGTGGTATCTCTGTTGCTACCTCGGTTTTAGCATTTGAATATGATGGTATAAAAATTAATATTCTTGATACACCTGGGCATAAAGACTTTGCCGAAGACACCTTTAGAACATTAACTGCTGTAGATAGTGTTATAGTAGTTATTGACGTTGCAAAAGGTGTTGAGGAGCAAACCGAAAAACTTGTTGATGTATGTAGAATGCGCAACATACCAATGATTGTGTTTATTAATAAGCTAGATCGTGAGGGAAAAGATGCATTTGATTTATTAGATGAAGTTGAGCAAAAGTTAGGATTAAGAGTAACTCCTTTAAGTTTTCCAATTGGCATGGGCTACGACTTTAAAGGTATTTACAACCTTTGGGAAAAAAATGTAAACTTATTTAGTGGTGATAGTCGAAAAAATATAGAGGAAACTATTGAGATTTCTGATTTAGCGTCAGAAGAACTTACCAATTTGGTAGGTGAAAAAGCTGCAAGTCGATTACGTGAAGAAGTTGAACTTATTGAAGGTATTTACCCAAAATTTGATAAAATTGAATATTTAAATGGTGAATTACAGCCAGTATTTTTTGGTTCTGCTTTAAACAATTTTGGAGTTCGTGAATTATTAGATTGCTTTGTTGAGATAGCTCCGAAACCAAGACCAAAACAAAGTGAAGAACGTTTGGTAAAACCTGAAGAAAAAACGTTTTCAGGATTTGTGTTTAAAATTCATGCCAACATGGATCCAAATCACAGAGACAGGTTAGCATTTGTTAAAATAGTTTCAGGGACTTTTGAACGTAATAAACCTTACTTACACGTGAGGCACAATAAAAAATTAAAATTCTCAAGTCCAAATGCCTTTTTTGCTGAGAAAAAAGAAATCGTTGATATTTCTTATCCTGGAGATATTGTAGGATTGCATGATACTGGAAACTTTAAGATTGGCGATACACTAACCGAAGGTGAAACAATCAACTACAAAGGCATACCAAGCTTTTCGCCTGAGCATTTTAGATACATCAACAATGCAGATCCATTAAAAGCCAAACAACTTTACAAAGGTATTGATCAGCTTATGGATGAAGGTGTTGCTCAATTATTCACTTTAGAATTAAATGGGAGAAAAGTAATCGGAACTGTTGGAGCACTTCAATATGAAGTGATACAATACAGGCTTGAGCACGAATATGGAGCCAAATGTACTTATGAAAACTTAAACGTTCACAAAGCTTGTTGGGTAGAACCAACAGATAAAAACAATGAAGAGTTTAAAGAATTTTTACGTGTTAAACAACGTTTTTTAGCGAAAGACAAACAAAATCAACTCGTCTTTTTGGCAGATTCGATGTTTACATTACAGATGACTCAACAAAAATATCCAAGTATTAAATTTCATTTAACTTCTGAATACAACTAATAATCAATTAATTATAATTTTATTTTGGTAATAACTAAATGTATTTCATCTGAAAAAGCAACATTTATTTGTTTTTAATCGTAATTATTGTACTTTTCATCGATAATTATAATTATTTAAAACCCTAGTTTTTACATTTAAAATAGATTCATAACCCCAAACATGAACTACTTATGGAAACTCAAGACAACATTTTCAGTAATGAAGATATTACTGTAACCTTTGAACCTTGCAAGTGCATTCATGCCGAAAAATGCGCTCAAGAATTATCTGAAGTTTTTAGAACATCTGTAATTCCATGGATTAATTTGGATGGTACAGAAACAAAAAGAATTATTGAACAGATAAATAGGTGCCCTTCTGGTGCTTTACAATATTCTTTAAATACTGTAAAAAGAAAAGTAAGCTAAAAAAAGCCCTTTGTAAAAAATTACAAAGGGCTTTTTTATGCTAGTCCTGTTGGACCAAAGTTTAATGGTATTGGCGTTTTTCTCAAAAAAAATATTTCGAAAAAACACCAAAAACAAATTAAGCCTGTCCTGTAGGACCAAAGTTTAGTGGTATTGGTGTTTTTTCGTAATCTTTAATTTCACCATGTGCTGTTTCAAAACGCTGCACATTATCACCTAAAGCTTTTACCAAACGCTTAGCATGTTGTGGTGTTAAAATGATGCGAGATTTAACCTTACTCTTTGGAGTTCCTGGCATAATGCTAACAAAATCTAGCACAAACTCAGATACTGAGTGATTGATAATTGCTAGATTAGAGTAAATGCCTTCAGCTACTTTTTCGTCAAGTTCAATGTTAATTTGACCTTTTTTGTTTTTATTTTTTTCTTCTGCCATCTTTATCTTATTTAAGCTTCCTAAAAAGGAAGACTGATTATAAATTATTTAATAAAAAAGCCTTCATACAAATTAATGAGTGAAGGCTTTTGTTTTATGGATTCCTGCCTTGTGCCACTGCTAAAGCTATGGCGACACGCAGTCGCAGGAATGACAAATTCTAATTGTAATTCAATTCTTGCTTCGCTTGCATCATTTCATCAAACTCTTCTTTGGAACCAACGATGATATTATCATAACGTCTTAAACCTGTTCCAGCAGGAATTTTATGTCCAACAATTACGTTTTCTTTCAAGCCTTCTAAAGTATCTATCTTACCGTTTACAGCAGCTTCATTCAATACTTTTGTAGTTTCTTGGAAAGAAGCAGCAGAGATAAACGATTTTGTTTGAAGTGATGCCCTAGTAATACCTTGAAGAATTGGAGTTGCTGTTGCAGGATTTGCATCACGAGCAACCACTAACTTTTTATCTTCACGACGTAAAATAGAGTTTTCATCCCTTAACTGTCTCGAAGTAACCATTTGACCAGCTTTTAAGTTTTCTGAATCTCCAGCATCTTCTACTATTTTCTTTCCGAAAATTTCATCGTTTTCTTCAATGAAATCATCTTTATGCACCAATTGGTCTTCTAAGAAAATCGTATCGCCTGAATCGATAATTTGAACTTTACGCATCATTTGTCTTACAACAACCTCAAAGTGCTTATCATTAATTTTTACACCTTGTAAACGATATACTTCTTGAACTTCATTTACCAAGTATTGTTGTACTGCAGAAGGTCCTTTGATATTCAAAATATCATCTGGAGTTATTGATCCATCAGATAAAGGCATACCTGCTTTAACAAAATCATTCTCTTGAACAAGAATTTGATTTGATAGTTTTACTAAGTATTTCTTAATATCTCCTAATTTTGATTCAACAACAATCTCACGATTTCCACGCTTAATTTTTCCAAAAGAAACCACGCCATCAATCTCACTTACTACAGCTGGATTAGATGGGTTACGAGCTTCAAACAACTCAGTTACACGAGGTAAACCTCCTGTAATATCACCTGTTTTAGCGGATTTACGAGGAATTTTAACTAAGATTTTACCAATGTTAATTTTTTCTCCATCGTCAATCATTAAATGTGCTCCAACTGGAAGGTTGTATGAACGAATCACTTCTCCTTTACCATCTTCAATATGTAAAGTTGGGATAAGTTTTTTATTTCTTGATTCAGAAATCACTTTTTCTTGGAAACCAGTTTGTTCATCAATCTCAACTTGGTAAGTAATACCTTGTTCAATATTTTCGTAACGAACTTTACCAGCAAATTCTGATATAATTACACCATTGTATGGATCCCATTGACAAACTACATCACCAGCTTTTAACTTAGCTCCATTTTTAGTAAAAATAGTAGAGCCGTAAGGTATATTGTTTGTGCTTAAAGCAATACCTGTTTTTTCGTCAATCAACTTAAGTTCAGAGGTTCTAGAAATAACAATATCTATATCATTACCTTCTGAATCTTTTCCTTTAACAGTTTTTAGATCTTCTATTTCTGCTTTACCATCAAACTTAACAACCAATTTGTTCTCTTCAGAAATGTTACCTGCAATACCACCAACGTGGAAGGTACGAAGTGTTAACTGTGTTCCTGGCTCACCAATAGATTGTGCAGCAACAACACCAACAGCTTCACCTCGTTGTACCATTTTACCAGTAGCTAGGTTACGACCATAACATTTAGAACAAATACCTTGTTTAGCTTCACATGTTAATGCAGAACGAACCTCAATTGATTCTAATGCAGATTCACCAATACGTTTTGCAATATTGTCGTGAATATGCTCACCTGCTCCAACTAAAAGCTCTTCAGTCATTGGGTCATAAACATCATTTAATGATGTTCTACCTACAATTCTATCTTCAAGAGTTTCAATAATCTCTTCGTTCTTCTTTAATGGCGATACTTCAATACCTCTTAATGTACCACAGTCTTCTTCAGAAATAACTACATCTTGAGCTACGTCAACTAATCTTCTTGTTAAATAACCTGCATCGGCAGTTTTTAAAGCCGTATCCCCCAAACCTTTTCTGGCACCGTGAGTAGAAATAAAGTACTCTAATACTGA
>JAGQYS010000026.1 GCA_020435965.1 Flavobacteriaceae bacterium
TAAATTATTATTACTCTATCCTAATAAAAAAATTATATAAATTTTCATCTTATTGTTTATCAGTGCATTACATTCTTATCGTTATTTAAAATCATAAATAACGATCGTTATTTAAAATAAAACATGACAAATGTTTTGTTTTACTTTTTCAATTATTCTGTATTTTGTTTAACAAAACTATTTCTATAACATGCCTATTAAAAGTTATTTAGCTCATCCTCATGAAGGCAAAAAGAATGAATTAATTCAAGCTATTTCGGCGTTAAGTCAATGCGAAGTTATTCCCGCAGAAAATCACGATGTACTTGTTATTGTAACAGACACCAAAAACCGAGAAGAAGAAAATCAATTAAAAGAAAATTTAGAAACTATTCCAAGTTTAAAAATGCTTGCAATGGTTTCAGGATTCAATACACCTAAACCAAACTAAACTATGTATACTTCCATCACAAACCGAAGAAGTTTTATAAAAAAAATGGCAGCCTTATCAGCAATGACTGCTGCTGCAACAATGTTTCCTGGTATTTTATTTGCAGATCAGCAAGAAAGAGGGCTACCAAAAGATGCCAATTTAAATTGGAAAAAAGCACCATGTAGGTTTTGTGGTGTTGGATGTGGTGTATTGGTTGGTGTAGAAAATGGTAAAGCTGTTGCTGTTAAAGGTGATCCGAATTCATCAGTCAACAAAGGGTTATGCTGTGTAAAAGGTTATCACTCTGTTATGGCAATGTATGGTAAAGATCGCCTTACAAAACCACTAGTTAAAAAGAACGGCAAATATGTAGAAACTTCAATGAAAGAAGCCTTAGATTTAATTGCTTCTAAAATGAAAGACACCATTAAAGATTACGGCAAAGATGCAGTATCAATCTATGGTTCAGGACAATGGACTATTCCAGATGGTTATGTCGCTTCAAAACTATTTAAAGGTTGTATAGGCACTAACAACGTTGAAGCCAATGCAAGATTATGTATGGCAAGTGCTGTTACTGGGTTCATGACATCATTTGGAATTGATGAACCAATGGGTTGTTATGATGATATAGACCATGCAGATGTATTCTTTTTGTGGGGGAACAATATGGCAGAGATGCATCCTGTTTTATTTTCAAGATTACTTGATCAACGTTTAAAACGAGGCGTAAAAATTATAGATTTTGCAACGCGTACTACTAGAACAAGTATGGCAGCAGACAAATCCATTTTATTTAAACCTCAAACCGATTTGGCTGTAGCAAATGCTATTTGCTATGAAATTATTAATAATGGTTGGGTAAATAAATCTTTTGTAGAAAAGTATTGTAGCTTTAAAAAAGGACTCACAAATATGGGCTATGGTTTAGAAGATAACTATTCTTTTACAGACAAACCTGAATCTATAAGTTTTGAAGAATACAAAAAATTCCTGAACGATTACTCACCTGAAAAAGTTGAAAAAATCTCTGGTGTATCAGCAAAAGACATCAAATATATGGCTTCATTCTATGGTAATCCAAATAAAAAAGTAATGTCAGTTTGGTGTATGGGAATGAACCAACACACAAGAGGAACTTGGATTAACAATTTAGTTTATAATATTCATTTACTTACAGGTAAAATTTCAACACCAGGGAATAGTCCATTTTCATTAACAGGTCAACCATCAGCATGTGGTACTGTTAGAGAAGTTGGCACACTTACTCATAAACTACCTCATGGCGTTGTAACTAATGAAGAACATAGAAAATTTGCTGCCAAGATTTGGGATGTTCCAGTAGAAAATATTCCTGCAAAACCAACTTACCATACAGTTGAAATGTTTAGAGCCTTAGATAGAGGTGATATTCGATTTATGTGGATTCAAGTAACCAATCCAATGGTCACCATGCCAAAATTGAAACGTTATCGTGATGGTGCCAAAAAAGAAGGTCGATTTATTGTAGTTTCTGACATTTATCCTACGCCAACAACAGATATAGCTGATGTAATCCTACCTTCAGCAATGTGGATAGAACGCGAAGGCATGTACGGAAACTCAGAACGTCGAACACAATATTTTGAGCAAATGATTAATCCTCCAGGAGAAGCAATGAGTGATACTTGGCAACTTGTTGAAGTGGCAAAACGACTTGGCTATGAGAAACAATTCTATTACAAAGAAGAAACTCATATTGAAGAAATATACAACGAATACAGAAAACACCATGACAATAAAAAGCATAATATGGCTCCACTTGAGGTTTTAAAAACCGAACCAGGTGTGCTTTGGCCTTATGTTGATGGAAAATCAACAAAATGGAGATTTAATGCAAAATACGATCCTGCGTGTAGTAATGGAGAAGATTTTCATTTTTACGGAAATGCAGATGGTAAAGCAGTAATTTGGCAACGACCATATGAGCCTGCTCCAGAAGAACCTGATGAAGAGTATCCATATTGGTTAAATACAGGAAGAGTAGTTGAACATTGGCATACAGGATCTATGACTAGAAGAATCCCAGTTTTACACAAAGCCATGCCTCATGCCTATGTTGAACTAAATCCTGAAGATGCAAATAGATTACATATAAAAACTGGTGACAAAGTTTTGTTAACTACTAGACGCGGTAATATTACACTACCTGCTTCAGTTAATGAAAGAGGAGTGCCAGCACCAATGCAAGTATTTGTTCCTTTTTTTGATGAAAATATGCTAATCAATGATATCACATTAGATTCTTTTTGTCCTATTTCAAAAGAACCAGATTACAAAAAATGTGCTGTAAAAGTGGAAAAAGTTTAAACCATGAGAAAACGACTAGGTATCATATCATTGTTTGTAATTCTATTCATTTCTTTTATTGCTGTTTGGAATTATAGTTATTATGAAGGCCAAGAAGAAGCCTATATTCCTATAGAAAACACTAAACTAACACCAATAATACCATCAGAAACAGGTGTTTTTCAAAGGTCTGGGTTTGGACTTGAATATGCCAATATGCCTATAGATGAAAACCATCAAAGAACTTTAGATACTTATTATAACAACAGAGCTTATCATGGTGCACCTCCAAGTATTCCACATCCTGTAACTAAAGAAAGAAGCATGGGAGGAAATACATGTTTGCAGTGTCATCAAAATGGTGGCTTTACTGAAAAATTTAATGCCTATGCTCCTGTAACACCGCATCCAGAAATGGTAAATTGCAGACAATGTCACGTAGCATCAAAGACTGAAACATTGTTTAAAGGCACAAATTTTCCAGAATTAGAGGCTCCAAAAATTGGTGTGAATAATGCATTAATTGGAAGTCCACCAGTAATACCTCATCAAATTCAAATGAGAGAAAACTGCTTATCTTGTCATGCTGGACCAAGTGCACCTAAAGAAATTAGAGTCACACACCCTGAGCGAATAAATTGCAGACAATGCCACGTACTAAATAATAAAGAAATTAAAGATTTCAGTGTTTTTATAAGAGATAAAAAGAATGAATAAACTAACTATTATAGGAATATGCATAATATTAGTCATGTTTTCGTGTAAAAATGAAGAACATGAATACCATAGTGTAATAGAAAAAATTGAATCAGAAAGCAAAAACTATCATGGAGTATCTGTCACTTCCGAACTCTATTTTGAAGATACAGATATGATTGAAATTTCTGAAGATGGGCAATCCTTTTTAATTCCAGATAGAAAAGGGCAAATAAAATCTTTTGCCTGTACAGAATGCCATTCAAAACCATTAGAGCAAATGCAAAGTGAAAACTTAAAAAAAGCTCATTGGGACGTTTCGGTTGCTCATGCTGATTTAAATACCATGAATTGTGTAACCTGCCACAACCCTGAAAATATGGACAATTTAAAAAGTCTTACAGGCAATACAATTGACTTTAACGCAAGCTATAAGCTATGCAGCCAGTGCCACACTAAGCAATTTCAAGATTGGAAAGGCGGAGCACATGGCAAGCAAATTGGAGGTTGGGCTCCACCTAGGGCTTCAATGACATGCGTTAACTGTCACAATCCGCACAAGCCAGCTTTTGAAACAAAGTGGCCAGCACGTTTTAACACACAAACTATTAAAGAAAGAAACAACTAGGTATGAGTAATAACAATAAAAAATGGTTTTCTTTAAACCTTAATAGTAGAAAAAAACAAACTTCAAACACATGTGGTTGTGGTAAAACAACTGGAGGATGTAACTCTCACAACTCAAAGCCTCAAATGAGTGATGAAGACTTTTTTGAAGCAGCTGTGAATGCATCCATAGGTGAAGAACGTAAAAAAGATGGTTTTGATCAAGTTTTTGAAGTAAAAATGGACAGAAGAACAGCGTTCAAACAACTTACAGCTAGCTTATTAATTGGAGCAGGTGCAGTATCTACATCTTGTAGTCTTGTATCAGGAGAAGAAACCAAAGAAAAAGCCCAAATAGATTGGGAAGAACAGTTTAAAGGTAACTACAAGTTAATGTCAGATAATGAGAAAAAAGGCACTGTAGACCGCTTGGTTCGTTCTTATCAAATTCGTACAGGAAAAACCATTAACATGTCTGCTAAAAATGCAGAAGAAGATGTTTTGTTTGGATATGCTTTTAATATCTCCAAATGTCAAGGTTATATGGATTGTGTAAGTGCTTGTGTAGAAGAAAATAATCAGGATAGAAGCTCACAAATGCAATACATAAGAATTCATGAAATGAAAGACGGCAAAGGTTTCAATTTTAATGAGGCAGATGATAATTATTACCATGAAGTTCCAGCCGAAGGTCATTTTTATATGGGAACACAATGTTTTCATTGTGATAATCCTCCTTGTGTAGATGTATGTCCAGTACAAGCAACTTGGCGCGAAGATGACGGATTGGTTGTTGTAGATTATGATTGGTGTGTTGGTTGCAGATATTGTATGGCAGCTTGCCCTTATGATGGCAGGCGTTTTAATTGGAGTAAACCTGAAGTACCAGAAGCTGAAATTAATCATAACCAACATTATTTAGGAAACAGAATGCGTAAAAAAGGTGTGATGGAAAAATGTACTTTTTGTGTACAACGATCAAGAGCAGGTAAAAATCCAGCTTGTGTTGAAGCCTGTCCTACTGGAGCTCGTGTATTCGGTAACTTACTTGATCCAAATAGCACTATAAGATGGGTTTTAGAAAATAAAAAGGTTTTTAGATTAAAAGAAGATTTAGGTACAGAACCAAAGTTCTGGTACTATATGGATTAAATGGGATTGAACAGATAAGAATATTACATGGGACGACTTAAAGTTTTTGGAAGTTTAGTAAAAGATAGTTTAGACACGATCACACATGGTTCAAAAAAATATCACATTTGGATGGCCTTTTTAACCTTTGTGATGCTAGTTGGAATGTATTGTTATTCCATTCAACTTGATGAAGGGTTAAGTGTAACTGGAATGACAGATAGAGTAAGTTGGGGTTTATACATTTCAAATTTCACATTCTTAGTTGGTGTTGCTGCTGCTGCAGTTATGTTAGTGATGCCAACTTATATCTTAAAAGATATAGACTTTAAACAGGCTGTACTTATTGGAGAAGGATTGGCAGTAGCAGCGTTAATAATGTGTTTGGCATTTGTAGTTGCCGACATGGGAGGACCATCTGTTCTCTGGCACATGATTCCTGGAATAGGTGTGTTTAATTTTCCTAACTCGATGTTAACTTGGGATGTACTTGTGCTAAATGGTTATTTGTTTCTAAATATCTCTATTCCATTTTATATATTATTCAAGCATTATCAAGGCAAGGAATCTAATCCAAAAGTATATATTCCTGGAGCCATTTTATCAGTATTTTGGGCAGTAGGCATACATTTGGTTACAGCTTTTTTATATCAAGGATTACAAGCAAGGCCATTTTGGAATAACGCCTTATTGGGACCACGATTTTTAGCTTCGGCTTTTGCTGCTGGACCAGCGCTTATAATTTTAGTTTTAGCCATTATAAGAACCTTTACAGAATTTAAAATAAAGGACCAAACCATTAAAAAAATTGCAATGGTTGTAACTGTAGCAGCACAAATTAATATAATTATGTTAGGTTCAGAATTGTTTAAAGAATTTTATGCACCAACGCATCATAGCGAGAGTGCTTATTATTTATTCTTTGGGCTTCATGGAAAAACAGCTTTACTACCTTGGATTTGGACTGCTATTTCTTTGAATGTTTTAGCAACAGTAATCTTAACATTTCACAAACTACGTAATAATCTCAAAGTGCTTTACTTTGCTTGTTTTATATTGTTTGTTGCCATATGGATAGAAAAAGGCTTTGGTTTAATTGTACCAGGTTTTATCCCTGGACCTTATGGTAAAATTGCTGAATATACACCAACTGGTATTGAAATTGGAGTAACCTTAGGTATTTGGGCTTTAGGTGCGCTTGTGTTTACTGTGCTTGCAAAAACAGCGATTAAAATTGAAACTGGAAAACTGAGATATAAAAAGCAGTAAAGTTTATGTAAAAAAGCGCAGCAAAATGCTGCGCTTTTTTTTAGCTTATTTTTAGTCCATTATTAACCTTATTGTGGTTGTCAGGATTTACAAAAACTAAATTACCAGATTCGTCTTCAGTCATTAAAATCATGCCTTGACTTTCAACACCTCGTAAAGCTCTTGGAGCCAAGTTTACTAAAACAGTTACTTTCTTACCAATAACTTCTTCAGGCGAAAAACTCTCAGCAATTCCAGATACTATTGTTCTGGTATCTATTCCTGTATCTACTTTTAAAGCTAATAACTTTTTGGTTTTAGGCATTTTTTCAGCCTCAAGAATAGTACCTACTCTAATATCTAACTTAGAAAAATCTTCCCAAGTAATTTCGTCTTTTTGAGGCTCAACTTTTTTACTAGCTGCTTCATTGGCTTTCTTACTGGCTTCTAGTTTATCTAACTGCGCTTGAATATCTAGGTCTTCAATTTTTGAGAATAACAATTCAGCCTTACCAATAGTGTGGTTTGAAGGAAGCAATTCTTGCCCTTCTGAAATACTATTCCATGTAGATGCTTCGACAAGCTCAGCATGACAAAGAATCGATTTTAGTTTCTTAGACGTAAAAGGCAAAAACGGTTCGCTCAATATGGCTAAAGCAGATGCTATTTGCAATGCAACATACATGATGGTTTGCACTCGATCTTCATCTTCCTTAATCAATTTCCAAGGTTCTTCGTCTGCTAAGTATTTGTTTCCAAGTCTAGCTAAATTCATCAATTCTTGACTTGCTTCTCTAAATCGATAACGTTCAATAGAACTCGCTATCACTGCTGGAAATGCTCTTAAAGTTGCTAGAGTTTCTTCATCAACTGCTGAAAACTCGTTTGGTACAGGAACAACACCATTATAATACTTATTGGTAAGTACCACTACTCTATTAATAAAATTACCAAAAATGGCAACTAACTCATTATTGTTTCTCGCCTGAAAATCTTTCCAAGTAAAATCGTTATCCTTAGTTTCTGGCGCATTGGCTGTTAATGCATAACGCAACACGTCTTGTTTATCAGGAAAATCTTGTAAATATTCATGCAACCAAACAGCCCAGTTTTTTGATGTAGAAAGTTTGTTCCCTTCAAGATTTAAAAACTCATTTGCTGGCACATTATCAGGCAAAATGTAACTACCTTCAGCTTTTAACATAGAAGGAAAAATAATGCAGTGAAATACAATATTATCTTTCCCTATAAAGTGCAACAGTTTAGTATCTTCATCTTTCCAATAAGGTTCCCAATCTTTGCCTTCACGTTCTGCCCATTCTTTTGTTGCCGAAATGTAACCTATTGGTGCATCAAACCACACATAAAGTACTTTCCCCTCGCCTCCTTCAACAGGAACTGGAATTCCCCAATCTAAATCTCGAGTTACTGCTCTAGGACGTAAGCCATCATCAATCCAAGATTTGCATTGTCCATAAACATTAGATTTCCAATCTTTTTTATGTTCTTCAAGAATCCATTCTTTTAAAAAGGCTTCATGCTTATCTAAAGGTAAAAACCAATGTTTTGTTTCTTTTAAAACAGGTGTTTTTCCAGTGATTGCAGATTTTGGATTTATTAAATCAGTTGCATTGTGGCTTGTTCCACAGCTTTCACACTGGTCGCCATAACTTTCTTCATTACCACATTTAGGGCAAGTTCCAATTACAAAACGATCTGCTAAAAACTGATTGGCTTCTTCATCGTAAAGCTGTTCGGTAATTTCTTCAACAAATTCACCTTTATCATACAACGTCTTAAAAAATTCAGATGCTGTATCGTGGTGTATTTTGGCAGAAGTTCTGGAATAATTATCAAAAGAAATTCCGAAATCTATAAACGACTGCTTTATAATAGCATGATATTTATCTACAATATCCTGTGGTGTTACACCTTCTTTTTTAGCCTTAATGGTAATTGGCACACCATGTTCGTCACTTCCACAAATAAACGCTACATCTTGACCTTGGAGTCTTTGATAGCGAGCATAAATATCTGCAGGCACGTAAACACCTGCTAAATGACCAATATGAATTGGGCCATTAGTGTAAGGTAAAGCCGCAGTTATTGTATATCTTTTTGACATTAGTTTTTCTTTTGAAGGCACAAAAATACACAATTACACAGTGATTAAAAATTCTAAGATATTTTTTCATAGCTTTGATAAAAAAGTTATGAAAAGAAGCATTATTACCATTCTGCTTTGCGGATTTGTTTTTGCTTGTTTTGGGCAAAAAGTAACGGATTCAATTCCTCAAAATAAATCCACATATTTGTTTTTTGATTTTTCTCAAGGTGTTGTTGTTGGAGATATTAATGGATTTGGTTATGGTTTATCAGGAAATTATCAAAACAATAAGGATTTATTTTCAATAAGAACTAATTATATTTTTGAATTCTCAGATATTTGGGCTACTCTTTTTCAAAACAAAGAAGGAACGTCTATTAATGAATATGCCTTGCTTTATGGAAAGCGATTTGTTTTCAATGATTCTTCTTTAAGTATCTCAATCGGAATATCATCTAATCTGTGGAAATATGATGCTAAAGAAAATGATACTAAAGTTGTAAAAAGAAAATCTTATATTGGTTTACCAATTGAGATTACTGGATTAGGTTTTGACAAAAAAGCTGAGAAAATGGGTATACTTATAGGAGCAAAGCTATTTAGCAATATTGGCAAAGCATCTTACGTTGGTATAGCAATCAACTTCAGTATTGGCAAACATAAAAGACACTAAAATGATAAAAACGTACATAGGTTTACTTTGTTTATATTTAACCACTTTTAATTGTTATTCACAAACTAAAATGATACAACCTCAATATTTAAAAGCTGGTGATACAGTTGCTATTGTTGCACCTTCTGGTGTTTTAAATGGTCGCGACAAAGAAGTTAATCAAGCCAAAGAATTACTTAGAAGTTGGGGACTTAATGTGGTTGTTGGAGACCATGTATTTAACAAAGCCAATCACTTTGCTGGAACAGATAATGAACGTGCTGAAGACTTTCAAAAGGCTTTAGATAATCTGAATATAAAAGCCATTTGGTGTGCAAGAGGTGGTTATGGCACTGTGAGGGTAATTGATAAATTAGACTATACAAAATACAAAGACAACCCTAAATGGATTATTGGTTATTCTGATATTACAGCCATTCACAATCAGTTGAATATTGAAGGCAGCGAATCTATTCATGCCATGATGTGTACTAGTTTAACTGATGATTTATCTGAGATTGAAGATGCTCTGGAAACCTTTAAATGCGCTTTGTTTGGCAAGTCTTTAAACTACTCAGTTGATGGTTCATCATATAACAAAACAGGAAACGTTACTGCACCTTTAGTTGGTGGCAATTTAACGTTACTACATACTATGTTAGGCTCTAAAACTAGCATTGACACTTCTGGAAAAATTTTATTTATTGAAGAAATTGGAGAATATAAATATCATATTGATAGAATGCTGCAAAGCCTTAAACGTGCTGGCTACTTTGAAAATTTAAAAGGTCTTATAGTTGGCGATATGAGTAAAATGCGTAAAAACACGACACCTTGGGGAACATCCATAGAGCAATTAATATTAGATGCGGTTGCGGAATATGATTTTCCAGTTCTATTTCATTTTCCTGCTGGACATGAAGATGATAACAGAGCCTTAATTTTAGGACGAACGATTCAGTTAACAGTTGGCAAAGATAAATCTACAGTTATTTTTGAGGATTGATTTTTAATTTTTACAAAAATCATTTTTAAGCTTCACTTCGTTTAGCGTTTCCCATACCTCATCTTCATAAGGCTTTGGAGAAAACTTAAAATGGATGATAGTTTTACTTTCTTCTTTACAATGATAAGTCTTAACAATCACATTTAAAGTCATTGGTTTTTTGGTGTAACGTGTATCGTGTGTTTTTACCTTGCCTATAAATTCTGATTCATTTTTTCTAATAAAGACGGCGTTTGTTTTTCGCAAGGGTTTATCGTCTATTTTATAAAAATCAAGACCCAATAACCCATCAAAATAATATTGAATGTTTTTTTCTAAATCATTAGTGGTTACATCTTCAATATTGTTAATGTTCCAAGCCCAAACATAAGACCAAAAATTTGGACTATCCTCTTTAGACCAACCTTGAGGAAAACGTAAATCTTCAAACCCTTCATATTTAATTTCTTGTGCAAAACCTATTGGAAATTCAATAATTTCTTTTATCCAAGTGCTATCGTTTTCAAAAACTTCGAGATTTTGTTTTTCTTGTGCAAAAAGTATTGCATTGAGGCATAATACAAGTATTGTTATGTAATGTTTCATATTTATTGATTGCTATTGATTAAACTGATTGTGAATTCTTTTACTGTATCCACGTTATTTAAATAATCGTCTATGTTTTGGGTAGCCTGATAATGAGGTAAGATCCCTTTTTCATCAGGAAGCTCCACTCCATGAAGTCGTGACTCAGTATTTGCAACATAAAACACCAATTTGGTATTGGTTAGTCTGCAAACTGTTTGCCCTGCTGTACACATTTGGTTAGAGCCAAGTTCTTCGCCTACAATGGTTCCTAACTTGTGATGTTTTGCAAGTGCCATAAAATGTCCTGTAGTGGATTTTCCATTGCCATCAATCAAAAAGTAAAGCTGCCCATTAAAAGGGTTGGCATGAGGCTTTATGTTTTCATCAGTAAAATAAGTAAATGGTTTATTCATCAAGTATTTTAACAGATAGATACTGGATTCTGCCGAACCTCCTCCATTAAACCTGAGGTCAATAATTAAATTTTTGGTGCTTTGTTCTTTTAATTTCTTGAAGCTTTTGTCAATAAATGTTTCAAACTCATTTAAATTATTCCAAGGGTAAAAGTTAAATGAAGATATGGTTAAAATTGCAGTGTCATTGTTTTCTAAAAACTCTAAACACAAGTTGCTCTCACACTTTTTAATTGACGCGTCTGCATAAGGAGCTTTAAATGTTTGTGTTTGTTTCAATACAATAGGGTTTGCTTTACTATTTACTTTTATTGAGTATGACTCTGGAAAACCAAGAGCATAAGGAATCATTTCTGTTGACCAAGCATTGAAAAAATGCACTTTACTGGTTTGAACATAACCTTGGGACTCTATGTGCCTAAATATATCATCTACTAATTTTGAAACCTCAACACCATTGATGCTTGTTATTTCGTCTTTAATATTCACTTTATCAGCATTACTCATAGCATCAATTACAAATAGTTTACCCTCAACTAATCGAGTTTGTAATGGAAAAACCAGAGGTTTGCTAATCATTGTGCTTTCTTGAGAAAAACTTCCCAATGAAGTGTGCGAACAGTTTATACTGGCAATAATTTCACTGCAATGCCAAATAAAGTCACCAAAGGTTGTCGATTCAGTAATTAACTCTTTCTTGGTTTCAATAAGGTTTAAGAAATCATCTTTAGCAATAAATTTTAAAGCATTTGGGTGAACTTCTAATAGCTTGCTTCCTAACTGGTCTAAATCGTCCTTATAATCTTGTACAGAATACACCTTGACGAATTTTTCGGCTGGAGTTAACTGTTTTTTGTTTGGAAACTTAATGCGTTCAATTTGGTCTTCAGCATTAAAATTATCAGGATTTAACTCTAAAGATTTTTCGTAGTTTAAAAGTGCAAGTTCCATATCTCCGTTTACCATGTAACCTTCACCAAGACTATCATAAGGGTTTGATGATTCTGGAAATTCGGCCACAATAAGTTTAAATATCTCAATGGCTTCTTCAACCTGATTGCTCCATAAAAAAGAATAGCCATACATTGTCAGTTCATCTTCGTTATCAAAATTATAGCTTTCAGGGTTTTCTTTCTTTAGTTTATAATAAAGCTCTATTTGTTTTTCTATTGAAAGTTGTGAGTTTTCTTTTAGCGTATTAGAAATAGAAATTAGTCCTTTACTATTAGCACTAGTGCTTTCATTATTAGTGGAATTAGCAGTAGTATTTTTATGTCCACAACTAAATAGTAAAGCTACAATTAGAATTTTAAGCGCATTACGTTTTCCCATAACCTTTTATTTATTTTGGTAAATCTAGTTTGACACTCCAAAATAAATGTCAAAAAAGTGTAAAAGATGTGTCAACAACTGTAAAAAGTCGTGAAATTGTCTTTTTTTTACAATTAATTATGAATAGTTGTACCAAATACCTATTTAAGAGCTTAGTTTTAATAGTGCTTTTGACTAGTCTAATATCATGTTCTAATAATAATGAAGAGCTGACAGAAGTAACCAAAGTAGCACTACGCGATGTTGGCCATAAACTTCTTTTATCTAACCAAGATTCAACATCTGTAGTAAAACCTATCTTAGCTTTTGAGAATTCAATGTTTCAATTGTCTTTTGAAGAGTCTTTATCCATTCACCCAGATACTTTAGTAAAAATTGTAAAAAACAGTTTTCAAAAAGCTGATTTATCAGGTCATTATTTAACTGAAGTAAAACAATGTGATGATGGTGAAGTTGCTTATAGTTATGAAATAAAACAAGATATTGAAAATGATATTATACCATGTGGTGGAAGGCAATTAGAAAAAGCTTGTTATATAATTAATGTTAGATTTACTAAAAGAAGTATTAGCGTAAAGCCTTTATACATTATACTATTTGCAGGTTTTTTGGTTTTAGCTCTAGTTTTTTATAAAAGAAAAAACAAACCGCTTAGTGTGGTAAAAAATGAAAACTATGCTGAAATAGGCAGTTATCAATTTTACCCAGATCAAAACAAACTGGTAAAGAAGGCAACAGAAATTAGTCTTTCCAAAAAAGAATGTGAGCTATTGGAAATCTTGGCGGCTAACCCAAACCAAATTGTAAAACGTGATGAATTAGAAAAAAGAGTTTGGGAAGATAATGGTGTTGTTGTTGGTAGAAGCTTAGATACTTATATATCTAAACTTCGCAAGAAACTGCAAGACGATGATTCTGTTAAAATAACCAATATTCATGGAGTTGGTTATAAATTGGAGGTCTCCTAGAAAATAATACTACTTAAATTGTTATCTTGATAAAAGTTAAAATTGAATACTAATAAAACGTGAAAGTTGGTTAAGACTCCTGCTTTCTCTGGAACTTGATGGCACAACACAACGAACTTGGCAAAAAAGGCGAACAGCTTGCAGTAGATTATTTATTAAAAAATAATTACACCATTATTGAACGTAATTACCGATTTGACAAAGCCGAAGTTGACATCATTGCCAAAAAAAATGAAACCCTTGCCATCATAGAAGTTAAAACACGTTCTACTTCAGATTTTGGTGACCCTCAGGATTTTGTAAAACCTAAGCAGATACAACGTCTCGTAAAAGCAGTTGATGAGTATGTAACTGAAAATGACCTAGACGTTGAAATCAGGTTTGATATTATAGCCATTGTAAAAACCGGAAAGGGTTATGATATTGAGCATTTGGAGAACGCTTTTTATCATTTTTAATTACTAAAATGTTCCCTTAGTTCAATAATATCATTTGGTTTTGCAATGATTTTTTTGTCTTTATCTAACACAAAATATGTTGGAGTTGCATTCACATTATAAAGCACACTTAATTTATTAGTCCATTTTCCTAAACCTAACACATGTATAAATTCTGGATAAGTACCAATCAACTTTTTCCAATTAGTGGACGAATCTTCCAAACCAATGGCAATCACCTGTAGTTTTCCTTTTTGTTGTACTTTAATAAACTTTTGCAACTGCGGAATTTCTTGCATACAATGGCTACAACTACTACTCCAAAACACAACTACATATTGATTGGCTGTATTTAAAGCACTTAACTTGGTTTTAGTAGTCACATCACCAAAAGTTTTTTCAAATGAAAAATCTGGTGCTACAGTTCCTAATGAGGTGTTTTTAAATTTTTTCAATGCCTCAACCAAGGCCTTGTCTTGGGTTTTTTCAGCAATTGGTATTAAGTATTTATCTGAAATGTAATTGGCTGTGGTTTCTAAACTTAAATCGGCCATTTGCTGCCATAAAATAGTTAACAATGATTTTTTAGTGGAAAGCTTAGCTTCTTGCATTTCTTCAAAAACATCATCAATGTTGGCGCGATAGGTTTCTAAGTCATCCTTGTTTTCATCTGTCATACCAAACACATAGCTTGTAATTCTTTCAGATAAAAAATTGGAGCTTTGCAAAAGCTCATTATTAAAGTCAATGTAACTAAAATAATAGTCCTTAAAATTTCTCACATACTCCTTAACAGTTTCATACTTTTTTGGAATATAAGGTTTGTTAGCTTTAATAAATACTGAGGCAATGGTACCTTTAGCAGTTTTTTCATATCTACTTTGAATTTCTGCCTGTTTTTTAAAAATCTTTACCAATGACAAAGTATCCTTTGAAGTTGACTTAAAGTAATCTCCAATGCTTTGCCCAATCGCTTCCATGTCTCTAGTATAAGAACCTATTAAATTATTTTCAACGGATTTTATAAAGTTAACACCAATTTCTTGGTCAAAAGCAAGTTCAATATTTTCTTTTGCATTATAAATAATATCAAAATTGTACTCTTCTTGTGGCAAAGCGTAAACCAATCTGTACATGCCTTTTGTAACTGTTGAGTCTAGCTTAAAAGTAAACTTGCCAGCTTTAATTTCGGCATTGTTTACATACACCATACTTTCAGGTGTTACCTTATAAAGCAATGCGTAGTTATATTCATCAGCAGGTGAAAAAGTTCCTTTAATGGTGTATTGTGCCATTAAAAAAGTTGGAAGTAAAGTAAAGATGAAAATTAGTTTTTTCAACATTTTGCTATTTATAATTAAGACCCTTGTTTGCTTAAAGGTCACAGCTTTATTTTAATTTCTTTTATTCAATAATCAAGCCATCATAACGACGAGTCTGAATAATTTTTTCTTTTATTGTTTAACTATTGGTTGTAACACCTTTAAAGCTTTATCAACCGATTTAACGTTGTCAAAAGTAAGCAATAAACGTAAACCTTGACGTGTCTGTTTTTCTTTCATTTTACAAGCCGTTGGATTCGCTTGAATGTATTGCAATACTTTTGTGAAACCAGTACTTTGATAAAAACTACTCTGTTGGTCTTTTATAAAATAGCCAACTAGCTTGTTGTGCTTCATTACAATTTTTTCAAAGCCTAATTTTGTGGCTATCCATTTTATTCGAACGCTATTTAATAAATCTACAACTTGAATTGGCATATCTCCAAAACGATCAACTAATCGCGACTCAAAGGCTTTTAGTTCTTCTTCGTTTTTAAGCTCGTTTAACTCAGTATATAAATTTAAACGTTCTGCAATATTATTCACATAATCATCAGGAAACAACAATTCAAAATCAGTATCGATCGTAATATCTTTAACGTAAACTTTTTCTTTGCCTTGATCATTATACAAATCTTTAAATTCGTTCTCTTTGAGTTCTTCTATAGCTTCGTTTAAAATTTTCTGATAAGTATCAAAACCAATTTCATTAATAAAACCACTTTGTTCTCCACCAAGCAAGTCACCTGCTCCACGAATTTCTAAGTCTTTCATTGCTATATTAAAACCGCTTCCTAATTCTGTATGTTGCTCTAGTGCAGTAATACGTTTTCTAGCATCATTTGTCATTGCAGAATATTCAGGAGTAATAAAATAACAAAAAGCTTTTTTGTTACTTCGACCAACACGACCACGCATTTGATGCAAATCACTTAACCCAAAATTATTGGCATTGTTAATGAAAATAGTGTTAGCATTTGGGACATCCAAGCCACTTTCAACAATAGTTGTACTTACTAAGACATCAAACTCGCCATTCATAAAGGCTAACATTAAATGCTCCAGTTTTTTGCCTTCCATTTGTCCATGACCAATTCCAATTTTGGCATCAGGCACTAATCGCTGAATCATTCCAGCAACTTCTTTAATGTTTTCTATTCGGTTATGAATAAAGAATATTTGACCTCCTCGTTGAATTTCGTAACTCACAGCATCTCTGATGGTTTCTTCATTAAAACGAATAACATGACTCTCTATTGGATAACGGTTTGGTGGTGGTGTTGTGATGACTGACAAATCTCTTGCAGCCATTAAACTAAACTGAAGTGTGCGTGGAATTGGTGTGGCAGTAAGGGTTAATACATCTACATTTTCTTTAATGGTTTTGAGTTTTTCTTTTACAGCAACTCCAAATTTTTGTTCTTCATCAACTATTAAAAGCCCTAAATCTTTAAACTTCACATTTTTATTTACTAGTTGATGTGTACCAATAACAATATCAAGACTTCCTTTTTCAAGGCTTTCTAAAGTTTCACGTTTTTGTTTTGCAGACCTAAATCTATTTAAATAACTAATAGTTACTGGAAAATCTTTAAGCCGTTCTGTCAAAGTTCTGTAATGCTGATAAGCAAGAATAGTTGTTGGCACTAAAATGGCAACTTGTTTGCCATTATCAACAGCTTTAAAAGCTGCTCTTATGGCCACTTCGGTTTTACCAAATCCTACATCACCACAAACCAAGCGATCCATTGGCTGTTCGCTTTCCATGTCTGCTTTAATATCAGCAGTCGCAGTAATTTGGTCAGGAGTGTCTTCGTATAAAAAAGAGGCTTCCAACTCATGTTGCATGTAACTATCTGGTCTGTACTGAAATCCTTTTTCAAGCTTTCGCTTAGCGTAGAGTTTGATAAGGTTAAACGCAATTTCCTTAACTCGTGATTTTGTTTTTTGTTTTAATGTTTTCCAAGCTTTGCTACCTAGCTTATAAATTTTTGGTGGCTTACCATCTTTCCCATTAAACTTGGTGATTTTATGTAAAGAATGGATACTTAAATACAACACATCGCGTTCACCATAGACCAACTTAATCGCCTCTTGTTTTTTGCCTTCTACTTCAATTTTTTGCAAACCTCCAAAACGACCAATACCATGATCTATATGTGTTACATAATCTCCAACATCAAGATTAGTAAGTTCTTTTAAGGTAATGGCTTGTTTTTTGGCATAACCATTTTTAAGATGAAACTTATGGTAACGTTCAAAAATTTGATGATCTGTATAGCACACTACTTTATTATCGTGATCTATAAATCCTTGATATAAAGACAATACAAAAGTATTGTAATGAACATCTTGTTCTATACTTCGGCTTTGTTCTGTACCAACATCATCAAAAATATCATGAAACCGTTTTGCTTGTTGCTCAGAAATGCAGCTTAAATAATTTGTATAACCTTTATTATGATTACTTTTTAAATTTTCAATTAATAAATCAAATTGTTTATTAAATGATGGTTGTGGTGAGATGTTAAACGTTACTACTTGAGAGTTATCTGAATCTTGGTTGCTGAGCATTGTCGAAGCACCAAATTCAACCAAACTAAAATTTAAAAACTGTTTTTTTAATACTTCTGAATTGCAGAAAAGTTCTTCAGGTTTTGCATGTTTAATATCTGATGGCAAATTGTTAAATGTCCCTACTGCTTTAGTATAAAACTCATCGATTCTTGGAAATAAGACATCTGTATTTTTTATAAAGACAACTGTTTTTTGAGCGATGTAATCTAGAAAACTTTGTCTGCTTTCTTCTAGAAATTTATTTGCAACATTAGGAATGATGTTTATTTTTTTTACCTGTTCAGTTGATAGTTGCGTTTCAACATCAAATGTCCTTATACTGTCTACTTCATCTCCGAAAAACTCAATGCGATAAGGCTCATCATGTGAAAAAGAAAACACATCAACAATACCACCACGCACTGAAAACTCACCAGGTTCCGTAACAAAATCAACGCGTTTAAAGTGATACTCAAACAGCATTTCGTTTACAAAATCAATAGAGAGATTATCGTTAAGTGAAATCTTTAGTGTATTGCGTTCTAACTCCCTTCGTGTTACTACTTTTTCAAAAAGTGCATCAGGATAAGTAACAATAATAGCAGGTTTTTTTCTAGAATTTATTCGGTTTAAAACCTCAGCTCTAAGCAGTACGTTTGCATTATCAGTTTCTTCTATTTGGTATGGTCTTCTGTAACTTCCAGGATAAAACAAAACGTCCTTTTCAGAAAGCAGTTCTTCAAGGTCATTTAAATAAAAAGCCGCTTCCTCTTTATCGTTAAATATGAGCAAGAATGGCTTATCAGCCTTTTTAAATAATTCGGTTAAAACAAAAGATAACGACGAACCAACTAGACCTTTTAAATGTGCTCTTGCTTGATTTTGGGCAACAATAGTTTGCAGTTTTTGCAGTTGCAAAGACCGTTCAAAGTTTTGAGAGATAAGGGATTTACTCACTCAGAAAAAATTTATGCAAAAGTACATGAATTTTTTCATTTTGAAATTAACAAAAACACAATTAAAATATTCATGTACTAATGTAATGGCTACTGATGTAAAACTAAATTTTGTAATTTTTAAAAAACAAAATTTAGTTTTTACAGAATAAATATAGATTAATTGTTTATTAGAATTTTAATTTTTATAGTCTTAAAAATGTTATTAGTGTTATATTTGCAGAACAAAAATTTTAATACAAGATATGTCAATTTCAGATTTATTTGATAGTGGTTTTAAAAAGCGTAATGAAGACCATTTTGCCGCTATTGTAAGAGTTGCTATGAGCGACGGAATAATTAATGAAGCAGAAAAAGCGTTTTTAGACCGTTTGGCTAGAAATTTAAATATTTCAGACTTAGAGTATAAGCAAATATTAAAGGATTATCAATCTCATCCAATTAATCCACCTTTATTTTATGACAGACGTTTGGAACGTTTGTACGATTTGGCCAGGATGGTTTGGGCAGATCATATTGAAGGTGATAACCAAGTAAAAATGCTCAGGAAATTTTGTATTGGATTAGGCTTTAAACCAGAGAATGTAGAATATATTACTGATAAGGCTTTAAAATTAGTCCATCAAGAAGTAGATCTTGATACGTTTATTGAAGAAATGAAAACTATGAATCAATAATTTAGTGATAAAAAAAGCGAGCTGTTTAGCTCGCTTTTTTTATGTTAGGCGTTTTGCATAAATTCTTCGACTTTTTCAACCATATTTTTGCTACCACAAAAAAATGGCACACGTTGGTGAAGCTTTGTTGGTTGAATATCCAATATTCTTGTAAATCCATCGCTTGCTTTACCATTAGCTTGCTCTGCTAAGAAAGCCATTGGATTGCATTCATACAACAAACGTAATTTACCGTTAGAGTGCAAAGAACTCTTTGGGTACAAATAAATACCTCCTTTTATCATGTTTCTGTGAAAATCAGAAACCAAAGAGCCAATATACCTGCTTGTATATGGTCTATCGCCTTCTTCCATTTGGCAATATTTTATGTAATTTTTTATGCCTTGCGGAAAATGAATATAATTCCCTTCATTTACCGAATAAATTTTTCCATTTTCAGGAAACTTCATATTGGGATGAGACAAATAAAAAGTGCCAATAGCAGGATTTAACGTAAAACCATTTACACCATCTCCTGTAGTATAAACCAACATAGTTGACGTTCCATAAATAACATATCCAGCAGCTACTTGTTTATTACCTTGTTGTAAGAAATCATCTATAGTTACAGGAGTTCCAACCTGAGTAACTCTTCTATATATAGAGAAAATAGTACCAACAGAGACATTCACATCAATGTTTGAAGAACCATCTAAAGGATCTATTAATACTACATATTTATTCTGGTTATTTTCATCTTGGCTATTAATGGCAACAAAATGGTCTTCTTCTTCACTGGCAATACCGCACACAATGTTTCGCCTTGTCATGGCTTTAATAAACAAATCATTAGCAATAACATCTAATTTCTGCTGGTCCTCGCCTTGTATGTTTGTATCTCCTACAGCGCCGATAATATCAACCAATCCAGCTTTGTTTACTTCATGGTTTACAACTTTAGCTGCGAGTCTAATGGCATTGATTAATCGTGAAAGTTCACCAGATGTGTACTTAAACGATTTTTGGTTTTCAATAATAAATTCTCCTAAAGTTTGATTTTTTTGAGACATGTAACTGGCTGTGTGTTAGTTTCTGCAAATATCGTACTTTTTAAGAAACTATATTGTTTAACTAAAATTTTATTAAACTAAAATATTAGCTTTCGCTATATTTGAAGCTCAATATTACACACATGGATTTTACAATTAGAAATGCTACAAAGCACGATATGCCAGCTGTTTTAGAATTAATCGTTGAACTAGCGGTTTTTGAAGAAGAACCAGATGCTGTAGAAGTCACTACAGAAAGCCTTATTGCTGACGGTTTCGGCAACCAACCAGTATTTAAGTGCTTTGTTGCCGAAGTTAACGATAAAGTTGTTGGCGCAGCAGTTGTTTACAACAGGTTTTCAACTTGGAAAGGTAAAATTTTACATCTTGAAGATTTAATTGTTAATCAAAGCATGAGAGGTCATGGCATTGGTTCTGCTTTGTTGGATGAAGTTGTAAAATATGGTCACAGTCTTGGTGCAAAACGCATCAATTGGGAAGTGATTAGTTGGAATGAAGGTGCCATAAAGTTGTACGAACGAAAAGGTGCTAAAGTGTTACGTGACTGGAACGTGGTACATCTAGATGAAAACGCAATTAAAAACTATATAGCAAACTTAAGCTAATGCGCATATTTAAATTTGGAGGTGCTTCGGTTAAAGATGCTGAAGGTGTGAAAAATTTGGTTAAAGTTCTTTCAGAAACAGGACATGACAATATGCTTGTTGTTGTTTCAGCTATGGGGAAAACCACTAATGCCTTGGAGAAAGTAATCCATAATTACTTTGATAATACCAAGGAACTGCAAAGCTCCATACAAGATATCAAGAAATTCCACAATGCCATTTTATTGGATTTATTTGATTCTGATAGCCATAAGATTTTTACTCAAGTTGAAGATTTTTTCAAGGATCTTACCACGTTTTTCAATCGAAATAAATCCCCTGATTATAATTATGTTTACGATCAGGTTGTTGGTTATGGCGAGCTAGTTTCAACAATAATAGTAAGTGCTTACTTAAATGAAATTGGCATTAAAAACAATTGGCTAGATGTAAGAGAATATATAAAAACCGATAATTATTACAGAAACGCAAAAATTGATTGGAAAACAACGCAGCAGCTCATTTCAAAAGGTATAAAACCCAATCAACTCAATATTACACAAGGTTTTCTAGGAAGCGATTCCAATAACTTTACAACAACCTTAGGCAGAGAAGGAAGTGATTATACTGCTGCTGTATTTGCATATTGCTTAAATGCTAATAATGTAACCATCTGGAAAGATGTCCCAGGAGTTCTAAACGCAGATCCTAGATACTTTGAAAACGCACAATTGCTTAACCAAATTTCTTATCGCGAGGCCATAGAGCTTGCTTTCTATGGTGCTTCAGTTATTCATCCTAAAACGCTTCAACCTTTACAGCAAAAGGAAATTCCATTGTTTGTAAAGTCCTTTTTTAACCCAAAAAATGATGGTACATGTGTCGGCAAAGGAAAGACATTAGACCCAATGACACCTTGCTTTATTGTAAGAAAAAACCAGGTGCTTATTGAGCTTTCATCATTAGATTTTAGTTTTATTGTTGAAGAAAACATCAGCGAAATTTTCAACCTTTTGCATTTATACAAAATGAAAGTTGATGTGATCCAGAACTCAGCCATTAGCTTTTCGGTTTGTGTAGATAACAATTACAACAACTTAGACAAGCTTCTTTTACACTTAAAAGCAAAATTTAAAGTAACATTTCACGAAAATGTCTCTCTTTACACTATAAGGCATTATACTAAAGAAGCTATTAATCAATTAGAAGAAAACAAAACCGTTTTATTGAAACAAATTTACAACGAAACCGTTCAAATAGTAACCAAATAAATGTGTAGATTTGTAATCCTCACTAATAATAGCAAATGAGTTTAGTTACAGCCAAAGAAGTCGCCAAAGCGATACATTTTGATAAATATGGATTTATCGGAACTTTCTTTGGTTGGATATTAATGAAGCTTCTTAATATCTCTACCATAAATAAAATTTACAATAGAAACAAACACCTAAGCGACCTTTCTTTTTTAAATGCTTTATTAGACGATTTTCAAATTAAATTTGAAATCCCAGAAGAAGACTTAAAACGACTTCCTAAAGAAGGTGCCTATATTACTGTTTCCAACCATCCACTTGGTGGTATTGATGGCATTTTACTTTTAAAATTAATGTTGGAACAACGTAGTGATTTTAAAATTATTGGTAATTTTTTACTGCATCGTATCGAGCCTTTAAAGCCATACATTATGCCTGTAAATCCTTTTGAAGACAGAAAGGATGTTAAGTCTAGTGTTACTGGTTTTAAAAATTCGTTACTGCATTTAAAAGATGGAAAACCTTTAGGTATTTTTCCTGCAGGAGAAGTTTCAACGTATAAAGACGGAAAATTGATGGTTGACAAGCCTTGGGAAGAAGCTGCCATGAAATTGGTTCAAAAAGCTAAAGTCCCTGTGGTTCCTATTTATTTTCATGCAAAAAACAGTAAGTTATTTTATAAGCTCTCAAAAATCAATGACACCTTTAGAACCGCAAAACTGCCTTCTGAGTTACTAACGCAAAAACGACGAACCATAAAAGTACGCATTGGAAGACCAATATCTGTTGCTGACCAACAAGAGCACCAATCCTTACCAGAGTTTTCAGAGTTTATAAGAAGAAAAACCTATATGTTGGCAAACGCTTTTGAAGATAAACCTAATCGTTTAGAGAATATTTCATCTACTTTAAAAGCCCCTAAAATTCCTAAAAAAATTGTAACTCCTGTAAAAACTGAGTTAATGGTTAAGGAGATTGAAACCTTAAAAGAAGGTGATTATAGATTGTTGCAAAGTAAAAATTATGAAGTATATCTAGCTCCAGCTAGCAAACTACCAAATATACTTAGAGAAATTGGTAGACTGCGTGAAATCACCTTTCGTGAAGTTGGTGAAGGCACCAATGAGGCCATTGACCTTGATAAGTTTGACACTTATTATCACCACATGTTTCTTTGGGATAATGAAGCCAATCTTATTGCTGGTGCCTACAGAATGGGCTTGGGTTCTAGAATTTTTGAGAAGTATGGTATTGATGGGTTTTATCTTCAAGATCTTTTTAGGTTTGAACCTGAGCTTTACAAAATGATGAGCGAATCTATTGAAATGGGAAGAGCCTTCATTATAAAAAGCTATCAGCAAAAACCGATGCCATTGTTTTTGTTATGGAAAGGGATTGTACATACAACGCTTCGTTTTCCAGAGCACAAATATTTAATTGGTGGCGTGAGCATTAGCAATCAGTTTTCAAACTTCTCAAAAAGTTTGATGATTGAGTTTATGAAATCACATTATTATGATCCTTATTTAGCGCAATATGTGCATCCTAAAAAAGAGTTTAAGGTGAAATTAAAAGATGCTGATAAGGACTTTGTTTTTGACGAAACTGAAGCAGACCTTAATAAATTTGATAAAATTATTGATGAAATAGAACCTGGAGCTTTACGTCTACCTGTTTTACTCAAGAAATACATTAAACAAAATGCACGTTTAATGGCTTTTAACGTCGATCCTTTATTTAATAATTCGGTTGATGGATTGATGTACATTAAAATTGCCGACTTACCTGATAGCACTGTACGTCCTGTTATGGAAGAATTTCAGGCTGAATTGGAAGCTAAGATTTCTGGGCAGTATAATAATGACTTGGACAACTAATCTTTCAAGTTATTTTTACTAATAAATTCCATGATATAATTTTTTATCTCATTCTTCGTTTTTAAAAAAGCAGCATGTTTTTCGGTATCTGTTCCTTTTACTTTTGAAGGATCAAAAAAGTTATGGTGCAATCTTATTGCATTCTTACTTGGTATAAAAGGACAGTTTTCATTGGCATGATCACAAACCGTTATAATATAATTAAAATCGATATCTGAATATTCATCCACATGGTTTGAGGTGTGGCCAGAAATATCAATACCATCTTCTTTCATAATAGATACTGCTCCAGGATTTAAACCATGTGTCTCTATTCCTGCGCTATAAACCTTCACTTTTCTATTATCCAAAAAATGATTTAAATAACCATGTGCCATTTGGCTTCTACAGGAATTTCCTGTACATAATACGAGAATATTTTTCATTAAAATATATTGTTTTTGGTAGATTCAGCATTAAGTGCGGAATGACAAATCAAATTTAATTTATTTTTTTACTTCTTCTTTCCATCAGCACATTATCGTGCCAAGTATCATTAAGTTTACCTATTTTTTCTCTTACTCCAACAATTCTAAAACCGCATTGTTTATGTAGTTGAATGCTTGCATTATTTTCAGCAAAAATTCCAGCTTGTAAAGTCCAAAAGCCATTATTTTCACTTTCATTAACCAAAGCATCTAACAATTGCTTACCTACACCTTTTCCTCTTTGGTTTTTGGCAATATATATAGTAACCTCTGCAACACCTTTGTAAACTTCGCGCTTTGACACTTGTGACAATACTGCAAAACCAACAACCTTCTTATCAGATTCAGCAATTAAACGACATTGTTTTAAAAACTTTTCATCCCAAGCACTAATTGAAGGTACTTTGGTTTCAAAAGTTGCAATTCCAGTAGCAATACCTTCTGCATAAATTTTTGAAACCGAAGTCCAATCTTGTTTATTAAATGTTCTGAAAGTGAGATTCATTTGATGAGATTCTTCGCTTAGCTCTGAATGACAAAACGATTAACAACAATTTCCGTCTGGTGAGCAACAAGGTTCATCTGAAACTAAAGCAGCTTTTACTTCTTCTACAACTCCACAAACTGTTTTTGCTTTGCAATCGGTTTTTTCTACGCCTAATTTAATAATTAAGTTATTGTCTTGTATTTCGAAATCGTTCACAAACATTTGTGCTGTGTGAAATGTTTTGTTGCTGTACTCAAATTTAAGTTCAGCTTCCATATCATAAGGTTTCATTTTTCCAACCTTATTTAAAATACTTAACGCCTTGAAAACAGTCATGAAATCACGCTTACCAATTTCCATGGGACTTTCCCAAAGCTGAATTATAGTTTCGTTCCAAGAATCAGTTCCAGCACCACAATCAACAGAATCAATCTTTATGTGTTTTACTTCAGTGATATGGTAATTAGCTTTTACAAATTCGTGAAACTTATACTCAAATAATAACGATTTTTCTTTATGAGCGTTGAGGATTTCAAATAGTTCTCTTGTTTTCATGTTCTTGTTGTTTAATTTTTTTAAACTTGAATGACATAAATCAATTATGATTTATGGATTAACAACATTTTGATTTTGTTGTTATAAAAAATGAGTTAAGGGTTTCTCTAAAGTTTTCAAAGGTTTCTAGATTAATACAATAACATTTTGCTTTTCCTTTATAGATTCCTTTTAACAAGCCAGCATCTGCAATAACTGTAAGATGTTGCGAAATTGTGGCTTGAGATAAGCCTATTTCATCTACTAGATCGTTACATATACAACTTTCTTGTTCACTAATATATTTTAGTATTGATACTCGAGCTGGATGCGCAAACACCTTTGCTATTCTTGCAATTTCATTAATATAATCTGAATGAATAAACCGTTTTGTGACTCCCATTTTTGTTTATTTTTAAGCAAATATAACAATATCATCGTAATATTGCAATATTACGATAATAAGTGATTTTAAAAAAGAGTCAAGGTATACTCCATTGACTCTTTTTTATTTTATTAAATCGATTTGAACCAATCTTGGAAAAGATGCCCTATAACAGGAGTCTCTTTCTTTTCTCCACTTAAAGCACCAACTAAACTCATTATCCATAAAACTAGTATTATAAGATTAGCAAACCATCCTATTATGGGAATAAAACTTAAAACAATGGCAAATAGCATAAGACCTAGCATTTGCCTTAGATAAAAAGAAGCATATTCTGTTTTTTTGTCTCCTCCATTCATTACAAATGCTATAACCCAGCCTATTAAGGTTAAATGAGCAACTAATGCAACATTTTTTGCATCTCCTAACACTTCTTTGGTGTCTTGAGAAAACTCATCGAATTTTTCTTTAGCTTCTTCTGAAAATTCCTTGGCTTTTTCTTTGGCTTCTTGCCCAAATTCTTCAGCTTTTTTTGCTGCTTTTCTTGCGCCTTCTTTTGCGTCGCCTAACATGTCGTTAAGGTCGTCGCCTAAACTTTTTTCGTCTGACATTTTATTTAATTTTGGTTAGATGAATAAATATACTAAAAATAAAGGTTGGTTAGTTTATTATTTTATAACTAGTTAGAGTTTTTCCAGCGCTCTAATTTTGGAATGTTCTTTGAAAAAAATCCAGCTAAAAACCCTGGAAATCCCATCTCTTTTAGCTTATTTTTTACAAAATCTTTCATTTCTTCTGCTGTAATATCTGGTTGCAAAAACTCACCATTTTCATAACAATAACTACAATACATCGTACTTATGGATCCATCTTTATTTGTAGCTCCTCCTTTTGGATCCTTTTTTAAAGGCATGGCACAACTTTGACAATTTTTATAAGTTTTCATTTTTATATATTTTATTGAAAAGCACTATCAACGGGTTCCCAAAGTTCAATTTTGTTACCATCATTATCCATAATGTATCCAAATTTACCATAACTGTATTCTTGTATATCTCCAATAACAGTTACTCCTTCTTCTTTTAGAACTTTTATCAATTCATGTAAATTCTCAACACGATAATTGAACATAAAGTCTTTTTTTGATGGCTCATAATATTTAGTATTTTCTGGAAATGGGCTCCATTGTGTAGAGCAGTCGTTTCCTTCCTTATCTTTCCACCAAAAGGTGCAGCCATAATCGTCTGTATTGAATCCTAAGTGTTTTTTGTACCACTCCTTGGAAGCTTTTGGGTCTTTGGTTTTAAAAAACAAACCTCCAATTCCTGTGACTCTTTTTTTCATCGCTTTAATTTATTAGTCTTTATCTTTTTGTTTTTGTTACAAAACTATTTTCTGTTCTTAACTGCTTTTTCATAAATACCAATCCATTCATTTACAGTTAATTTAGCTGATAATTCAGCTATTAAATCAAATGGTATTTCATCCAGTTTCTTAAATCTAATACAGCTTTTTCCCATATCTAATTTACGTTTACAATGTTTTGGGTATTCGTTAACAAACCAATCGTGAATTTCAGGAACTGAGTAAATACCACTGTGATATAGATTAACCGAATTTTTTTGAGATGCAAAACTCATAAATGGCAAAGGTTCTGATGGTGTGCAATGGTAACCATCTGGATAAATGCTGTGAGGCACATAATAACCAATCATACCATATTGAATACCTTCTTCAAAACCCTTGGGCAAATTAGCCTTTATGACTTTTCGTAGTTTTTTTAAAGTTTCCTGACGTTCTTCAGGTACTTGACTTATGTAATCCTCTGGTGATGTTGCTTTATATTGCATATTTTTAATTTTTACGTTGAAGGATTAATCCTGAAATTAATGAAATTATAAACCCAATGACTATAACTGTAACGAACATTAATGCTGCCATAAAACCTGAGCTTCCGTAATCTTCCATTTGTTGCGTTAGCTCAGCTTTTTTAGTTTCAAGTTCAGCGCCTGAATATTGTGTTTCATAAATCTCAATGGTTCTATCTAAATATTCTTGAGCAAAGTCTGGATTAATAGTAGTTGTATAAATATAATCTGCTATGGCAACTCCTAATCCAACTAAAACAGAAATTAGCAAGCCAATTGCAAGAGCTTTACCTAAGCTTACAACACCATTATTAACCTTATCTCTATAATGCTTAATACCAAAAAATATAAAGGATAATGTGGCAACCATTGTGACATAACCTAAAATTTCTTGTAAGGAATAATCTAGACTTTTAGTTACTAATATTGAAATTAAAAATAATACAACTCCTGTAAGCAAACCATAAGAGCCATATTTTAAAACTGTGTTTTTCATCTTTTTTGAATTTTAAATTTATGACTCAAAAGTAGAAGAGAGCAACCTATTTTGAGTCATACTTTAGTACCAAAACTATCATACTTTAGTTTAAAAGTAACCATTTTTTAAATAATTTGATACTCCTTAGCGATTTGAATGGCTTGAGTACGTCTTTTGGCATTTAACTTAACAAGTAGATTTGAAACATGAGTTTTTATTGTGCTTTCTGAAACAAATAATTTCTCAGCAATTTCTTTATTAGATAGTCCTTCAGAAATACATTGAAGTACTTCATATTCACGATTACTGATTTCTAAATCTTGAATTCTTTGGTGGTTGATTTCGGTTGCTGCAATCTTCTTTTTATGAAGACTTTTTTTATTGAGATACACACCAATAAAAAAGAAAACAACTGCAATAATCGCAATGGTAATTTCAAAGTTTAAATCACCAGAAATCATGGCATATTTACTAAGTTGAAACAGTAGAAATATAGCTAGGATAAGCAGCGTAAAAACAAGAATCGTTTTCTTCATGCTTTAAATTTAGCAAAATCTTTGCTTTATTTTATCTACAATGGTTTGGGCTAATTTTTCTTTACTTTCAATAGTCCAACCTGCCACATGAGGTGTGAGCAAAACATTTTCTGCTTGTATTAAATATTGGAAAGCTTGAGGCATTTCAGAAGAAAACAAATTTTCAAAGGATGCTTTTTCATATTCTAAAACATCTAATCCTGCACCTAATATTTTACTAGATTTTAGGGCATCAACTAAATCTGAAGTCACTACACTCTTACCACGAGCTGTGTTAATAAGCCAAAACGATTTTTTAAACTGACTAATAAAAGCTTTATTCACCATATTAGTAGTTAAAGTTGTTTGAGGTGTATGCAAACTAAGTACATCTACATTATCTTGAAGTTCTTGAAGTGTTACTTGTTTTGCATTTTTGTCTCCAACATTGGGTTTAATGTCATAACACAAAACCTCAACATCAAAGCCTCTCAGTTTTCTGGCAAAAGCTTTTCCCATGTTTCCGTAACCAATGATTCCAACAGTTTTTCCATCAAGTTCAATACCTCTATTGTCCTCTCGCAACCATTTGCCTTGCCTTACTTCTCTATCTGCTTTATTAAGTTTATTAAACAAAGAGAGTAACATTCCTAAAGCCTGTTCGCCAACTGCATTTCTATTACCTTCTGGAGCCGAAATAAGATAAATCCCTTTAGACTCAGCATATTCACAATCAATATTTTCGAGTCCTGCTCCTACACGACCAATAAACTTAAGATGGATTGCTTTATCTAAAAACTGCTTGTCAATTGTAAAACGACTTCTGATTATTATTCCATCATACTCATGAATTTTAGCTTCTATGCCTTCCTTTGAAGATGTGTAATCTTCATGATTTGTGAAACCTAAATCTGTAAGTTGATTGATTAATAAAGAATGATTGGTATCGAGGTGAAGTATTTTCATCTAGATTTTAGGATAATGCGTTTGTGTTTTTTCATCAACTACATTTCCAGTATGAGCTGTTGAAAGTTTTTCAAACAACAAAACATGTACTTCTTCATCATTTTTTGTACATGGATTATGCTCTACTCCTTTTGGAACGACTATGATTTCACCTTCTCTAACTACTTCTGTTCCGTTTCGAAACTGCATATATAATGTGCCTTTAACAACTTGAAACAACTCATCTTCATCTTCATGGCTATGCCAAACAAATTCACCTTTTAGTTTGGCTAATATGACTTGCATATCATCTACTACAGCAATTTGATGAGGATGCCATTGCTTAGAAAATTTAGTGAATTTTTTACTGATGTTAATGGGTTTCATAATCTATTATTTTTCAGCAAAAAGTTAAATTCCAAGTATCAGTTTCGCTATCCAGAAATACAATAAAATTCCTAAGATATCATTGCTTGTTGTAATAAAAGGGCCTGTTGCAATAGCTGGATCAATACCTCTTTTATCTAAAAATAATGGCACAAACGTACCTATTAAACCTGCAATAATAATTACTGCAACCAATGATATTGATATTGCAAAAGCTTTGTCCATTTCTCCTTTATAAAGCCAAACAAACAAAAACAAAAACACTGCTAAAATGGCTCCATTTAAAGCAGCAAGTAGCATTTCTTTAATTAATCTGCCATTAATACTTCCTTTTACATCATCATTGGCTAAACCCTGAACAATAATTGCACTAGATTGCACACCTACATTCCCTGCCATAGCAGCAATTAAAGGTGTAAAGAAAAATAATACTGCATACTTATTAAATGCTTCTTGAAACCCTTCCATAATGATAAAAGCTCCAATACCTCCTATTAAACCAAGAAACAACCAAGGCAAACGTGCTTTTGTAAGATCTAAAATACTATCATCTGCCTCAACGCCTTGTGTAATACCTGCTGCTAATTGATAATCTTTATCAGCTTCTTCTTTCATGACATCTACAATGTCATCAATAGTAATTCTTCCTAAAAGCACTTGATTATCATCAACAACCGGAATAGCCTCCAAGTCATACTTTTGCATCACTTTAGCAACATCCTCAACATCGTCTTTAACATTAACAGAGTCTACATTTGCATTAGAAATTTCTGCAATTTTCTGTTCGCTTTTTGCTGTAATCAAATCCTTTAAAGACAGTCTTCCAATCAATCGTTCTTGCTTGTCTACAACATAAATAGAATGTACTCTTGTGACGTCTTTAGCTTGACCTCGAATTCTACGCATACATCCAGCAACAGTCCAGGTTTCGTAAACTTTTACAAGCTCTTTTGCCATGAGTCCACCAGCAGAATCTTCATCATAAGCTAATAGCTCTTCAATTTCTGCTTTGTGCTCGGCATCTTCTATGTTAGATATTACTTCTTCCTTACGTTCGTCTGGAAGTTCAGAAATCATATCTGCTGCATCATCTGTGTCTAATTCCTGAATCTCGTCTGCAATTTCCTTTGCTGACAAATTTTGAAGAACTTTCTCTCTGATAGTCTCATCGAGTTCCATCAAAACATCAGAGGTAGTTTCAGAATCAAGTAACTTAATCACATAAACTGCTTCTTCTTGATCTAATTCATCAAGAATTTCGGCTATATCTGCATAGTGAAAATCATTTAAAAGCAGCTGTAACTCCTTACCGTTATTGGCTTCAATAAGTTGTTCAACTTGTTCAATGAGTTCATCAGTGAGCTGAAATTGTATATTTTCTTTTTCTTCAGACATGTTACTTATCGTCGTTTTCAATTAATTGTGTGAGTTCAATAAATGAATTTACACTTAATTGTTCTGGACGTTTGCCAAAGATAGCATTTGCTTTTAAATTATCTGAAAGATTGAAGGTTTTTAAACTGTTGCGCAATGTTTTTCTGCGTTGTTGAAAAGCAGTTTTTACGACTTTAAAAAATAATACTTCGTCACAAGGCAAATAAAAATTGTCTTTTCTTGTTAAACGTAACACTCCAGAATCGACTTTAGGTGGTGGATTAAATACTGAAGGTGGAACAGTAAACAAATATTCGGCCTTATAAAAAGCTTGAACTAATACTGAAAGAATACCATAGGTTTTACTGCCTTCTTTTTCACAAATACGCTGAGCCACTTCTTTTTGAAACATGCCTGAAAATTCAGGGATTTGCTCACGCATTTCCAATACTTTAAATACTATTTGAGATGAAATGTTATAGGGAAAATTACCTATGATGGCAAAAGGTTGGTTGTTAAAAACCTCTTTTAAATTGTATTTTAAAAAGTCTTTTTCAATAATTCTTGGGGCAAGGTTTAAGTAGTTGACTTGTAGATATTCAACAGATTCTGAGTCAATTTCTATAACATAAGTTGTGATGTCTTTATCAAGCAAATATTTGGTAAGTACTCCCATTCCAGGACCAATTTCTAAAACAGCATCATATCCTTGTAACGACAAAGTATCTGCAATTTTTTTTGCAATGTTTTCGTCTTTTAAAAAATGTTGTCCAAGATGTTTTTTTGCTTTTACTGACAAGGCATTAATTTTTTAATTGAAATTTACTGAATACTCATCTACAATTTCTAGCTCAGTTCGGAAAGCTAACATTTTGTCAGCAAAACGTTTCATTCCATCTTGACGAAGTCTGTCTGCATCTTCTTTGTAATATGTATCTAATGCTTCACGCGATTTTGCTCTGTATTGTACAGAATACGTTACACCTCCAAGCTCTTCTTCAACCAATACTTTGGTGAGTTTGGCTTCTGTAAATTTACCAGTTGCCAACACTTGTGGAATGTGTTCTTTAATCCACGATAACCATTCTGTGTGAATGCTTTCGTCTATGTTTATGGTTACGTTGTAAATTATCATTTAGTGATTTTTATGAATTCCGTATCACACTTCGACTGCGCTCAGTGTGAAAATGCGGAATGACAAACTACTATTAAAAAGTCTTTGCAAATAACAGAAGTTCTTCGTTCTTGTCAAAAGGTTTTATGCGTTTTTGGAAAGATAAGCCTAATTTTTCTAATAGATGAATAGAACTTTTATTGTCTGGATTGGTTATTGCCAAGACCTTTTCTAACTTAAATTTGTTTTTGGCTAAATCCATTACAGCAACAGAGCTTTCATAACCATAGCCTTTACCTTCATACTCTGGCAAAAAACCAAAACCAATATCTGTATGCTCTAGTTCTTTACGTTTTACCAAACCAACAATGCCAATGGCTTTTTCTGGTTCTGATTTATGAGTGACTTTGTAAAAACCATAACCACTTTCTTTGTAGCTTTTTAGGATGCCATTTTTAAGATGATGTTCTGCATCCTTAATAGTTTTTATATTTCTGTCGCCAATGTACTTTAACCAACTTGGTGTATTCATTAACTCCACAAAAAAAGCAGCGTCTTTAAGTGTGACTTTGGAAATGATGAGACGGTTTGTTTTAGCAATAACCATTTATACAAAGTAGTAAAATAGAATTAGCAAAGTTAGTATAACAGATATTAGAAATATTAATTCTTTTCTTTTTCGACTTTGTGTTTTTTCTCTTATAGATTTTTTTAACTGAAATAATTCTTGTTGTGATGGATTTGGAAATTCTAAATTGTTTCCTTTATTTGAATTATAGTTTAGTTTTTTCTTGTCAAATTTTCCACTCTTCTTTTCTAAACGTTGTTTTCTTCTAAGAACTGTTGCTTTAAAATGACTGAAACTACTATCCATTACTAAACTTTAATTTATTTCATCACCACGTAAAGCCCTAAACTTTTTTCTAGCCTCAACAAAGTAAATACTGTCCGCATGATTAAAAATGATTTTCTCATATAATGCTTGTGCTTCTTCAGGTTTGTTAAGCACATTAACATACAATTCTGCTAAGGCATAATAAGCATCATCTGCCAAAATATCCTCTCTGTAATTATCAATAATAGCTTTGTAGTTAGCTTCAGCTTTTAGGTAGTCTTTTTTACCTTCAAACAATTTCCCTTGTTTGTATAAGGCTTGATCAATAATAGATTCTGTTTTATGCTCCTCTAAAATTTTATCAAGCAAAGAAATGGCTTCATCTGTTTTGTTTTGATAAGCATATAAATCTGCCTTGGCATATAGTTTTAAAGCTGTTTGAGTGGAATCTTCAAACTTATTATCAGAGATTAATAATTTTAAGTCGAGTGCATCATTGGCAATTAACTGAGAGGTTGATGCCTTTAATATTTTAAGCTGAGATTCTGCCCATTTAAAATCACCTTTATAATAACTTGCTTTGGCCACTTTAAATCGTGCTTCCTGAGAAATGGTACTATTTTTTAAACTGGTTTGAATTTGTGAATAGTAAATAAGTGCTTCGTTAAACTTTTCCTGATATACTAAAATATCGCCTAATTCTAATTTGATTTTTGCTAGTTGAAATCGGTTGAACTTTCCTTCTAAAGCGGTCTTTAAATAACTAATAGCTTCATCAGGCTTATTTAAATAAAAAGCTTTAAAATGTGCATACGACACTTTAATATCAACAATTTCAGGATTGTTCTCAAAGGTATTTATTACGTTGTTGTATTTTTCGTCAATCGCTTTGTATTCCTCTTTTGTAGCATGTTTGGTTTGTAATTCCAACAGGTTTTTATGTGAATCTACAATGGTTTCAATATCAATTGCAGTTTCGATTAAGTACATTAAAATATCAGCCGAAATTTCTGGCATATCTTCTTCTAAGGTTAAATTAGCCAAATCGATAATACCACGTAACGATTCCTGTTCGCGTTTGTAAATGGCTTTTTCCTGAGCAAATGCTTTGGCATAATCACGTTGCTGAACAAACAACCAACTCAACAACTGGTTCCAAATGACATTAGGTTGTTCTTGAATTTTTTTCAGCAGAACTTTGCGTAAAATAGCATTGTTTTCGTCTTCGCTGCTTTCAGAAATATAATCGTTAAAATAACGTTTTACTTGATTGGCAAATGAGTTATTTCTTTCAACAAAATTGACATAGCTTGTAAACATTTTTTCAATTGCACCTTGTTCACCATAAATTCTGGCTAACTGAATATGATAATTCGCTTCAGGTCTCAACTCCATAGTACGCTCATAGGCTTTGGCAGCTAAATCTATTAAAGCATGAGTTTCAAATCTGTAAGCTACATAATAACCATAAACAGGGTTTTCATCAATTTTTAATAAAGCTTGGTTGTAGTAATCTTGTGCTTTTTCTTCTTCATTTTTAAGATGATAATTATAACCTAAATCTACTAAATGTTGAGGGTTCCTACTTTTTTCAACCATATCAAGCAATAACTGCTCTGCAATGTCCAATTGCTCTAATTGCTGATGAATTTCAACAATTTTTATAAAGTAGTTGATGTTGCCTTTTTTTTCTTCGTAAAGCTTTTGATACGAAATCAGTGCCTTTTGAAATTCGCCCCTATCAAAATAGTCTTTTGCCAATTCCTCATTTTGAGAAAAGGACACAAAGCAGCAGAAGAAACAAAATATGTAGATTAACTTGTTCATAGTAACTGTAAATATAACTAAACTCTGCTTTTGAAGTTGTGAATATTATTATAAAAATAGCCTGAACGTAAGTTCAGGCTATGCCATCCAAAATAAATGTGCTATTAACCATATTTTATATGATTCAGTTATCCTGATTGGGACTCTTAATAAAGTAACTATATCTTATGGTTGATTTTTTTTATTATTAATTTATAAAACCACTTTTACTATCAAAACTACCAGAGCAGTCAATAGTATTAATCTTTTAATATTTTTCATAACTAGTAGGTTGTATTAGTTTGGTGATACTAACTTGTGAAAAATATTGTGTAAAAAAAAGAAAAAACATGAAAATTCGTTGAAAAGCGTGTTTTTTGAGCACTTTGTCGATTTTTTTGTATTCTTTTTCTTACTTTTAAATAAAAAATGATTTTAATCAATGATAGAAAAACCAGTATATGGCACTAAAACATCAGGAATTTTGATGCCATTTTCGGTTTGATAATTTTCTAAAATGCCAGCCAAAACTCTTGGCAAAGCCAAAGAACTTCCGTTTAATGTGTGAGCCAATTGACTTTTCCCATCACTATTTTTAAAACGAAGTTTTAGCCTGTTGGCTTGAAACGTTTCAAAATTTGAAACTGAAGATATTTCTAACCAACGTTCTTGTGCTGTAGAATAAACCTCAAAATCGTAAGTTAATGCAGATGTAAAACCTAAATCGCCACCACAAAGTCTTAAAATTCTGTATGGCAATTTCAATTCGTTTAAAATTGATTTGACGTGTTCAACCATTTCATTAAGTGCTTCGTTAGATCTGTCAGGATGCTCGATTCGTAAAATTTCAACTTTATCAAATTGATGCAATCTATTTAATCCACGAACGTGTGCTCCATAACTTCCTGCTTCTCTCCTAAAGCAAGGTGTGTAACCTGTAATGGCTTTAGGCAGCTCGCTTTCAGCTAACAAATCGCCACGAAATAAGTTAGTTGCAGGTACTTCAGCAGTAGGAATTAAATAAAAATTATCACCATTTCCATTTACATGATACATTTGTCCTTCCTTGTCTGGAAGCTGTCCTGTACCAAATCCTGAAGCTTCGTTTACCAAATGTGGCACTTGTACTTCGCTATAACCAGCTGCTGTATTTTTATCTAAAAAGTAATTAATAAGAGCTCTTTGAAGCTTTGCTCCTTTTCCCTTATACACTGGAAATCCTGCTCCTGTAATTTTATTGCCTAGCTCAAAATCTATGATATCATACTTACTTGCTAACTCCCAATGTGGCAATGCATTTTTTGGGAGTTCTGGAATGCCACCTTCACGATATACTTCTTCATTATCATCTTCAGAATTTCCAGCAGGAACTAAATCGTTTGGTACATTAGGAATTTTGTACAATAACTCGTCTAACTTTTCAGATACAGCATTTAATTTTTCAGTCAACACTTTACTATCATCCTTTAGTTGCGTGGTTCTTTTTTTAAGTGCATTGGCTTGGTCTGCCTGACCAGATTTATAAAGCATCCCAATTTCTTTAGAAAGCGAATTAGATTCTGCTAAAGTGTTATCCAATTCAGACTGGGTTTGTCTGCGCTCTTCATCTAGCTTAATCACTTCATTAATCATTTTTGTAGCATCTATATTACGTTTTGCTAATCGCTTTATAACTAAATCTTGATACTCTCTAATAAATGGTACTTGTAACATTGGGTGAAAAATTTAAGTTTATCTTCTCTTTAAATAGCTTCGAAGAATAAGCGACAAATTTAATGAATTAGTTAGTAAATTAATCGTCGTTTGAAGGTAAAATCCAATCACTATGTTTAAAAGCATTCCACTTTACTGAAGCTAGATCAAATTTTGGATCAATAAGTTGTTTTAGTGGTCTGCCGTTTACGCTTATCCTACAATCAACATAAACAGCAACGTCTTTTCCTTCAGCTGCGAATTGTTGCTTTAAGCGTTGTGCAAATTGCCAGATAATATCAGGTTTAGAGCTCACAATCCCTTTTTGTTTTTTGGTCAAATAATCGTCTAACTTAATAATGGTTCTTTTGTTAGTTTCTTTATCTACAACTGTAAAATGAGCGATACCATGTTTTGCACGAAGCATCATTCGCCATGATAAACGATGCGCTTCTTCTGTCCACAACACATCATCTTTTATAAACCAATGACGTAATGGTAAAGCCAATTGGATTATGAAATACAATCCAAAAACAGTTAGCAAAATCGGTTTATAGCTTGGCACAACAAGTTCTCCTTCTTCATAAAATGGTTTGCTTTTAAAAAATAGCTTTTGAATGGTTTTAACTGGAAAAAAGAACACGCAAAGCGCTATTGACATGTATGGAAAAATACCTATTTGAAAAACGATAGAATTGAATAAATGAAAGAAAATAGCAGTAATAAAAGCCCATTTTCTGGTTCTTCTCCAGAGTAACAGTGGCACAATCAGTAAGTCAAATAAAATACCACCATACGCCAACACATAATGCAACCCTTTTTGTTGAAGAAATTCACCAATAAGGTAATAGCTTTTTTTGCCTCTCATCAGTATTTCCATAAAGGTAGTATCTAGCCAATCTGGATATATTTTGGCAATAGCTGCGTAAGTATAAACAATGGCCATTTGAGCAATTATTATTACACTACACCATTGAGGCATACTTTGTTTTAATAAAGAAGGGTTTTGCTTGACATCAACAGAAAAGTATCTATTTGCAGGCATGATACACATAAATAAGTTAAGCAATACCAATAAATAATAATGATTGTTATAGGATGATTTTTGCATAAAATATACTCCAGCCCAGAGTATGGTAAAACCAATGATGCTAGTTCTATATTTATAACCAAGCATAACACCAATGCCAAAAATTCCCATCACAGCAAAATAGAAATACATCCAATTACCAGGAAGCGGTTGCAACCATCCTAAACCAATAAATGAAAAGGTGAATTGAGGTTCAATTAAGGTTTGTCTAACCCAACCTGTTAGGATGGCTCCAAACGACTCAAGTGTAATAAGTAAGCCAAAAAAGACTCTAAAAATGATGAGCGAGCTATTATCAATATGTTTAAACAGCCAACGATTAAGCATCGTTTTGTTTTAAATAATGTTTTGAATGGATAAGATCTTTTGATAATTGATTTTTTAGATCTTCAAGTGAATCAAATTTTTGCTCATCTCGCAAACGTACTAATATTTCAATCTCCAGAGTTTTTCCATAAATATCCTGATTGAAATTAAAGAAATGCACTTCAATAGATTGCTCTTTGCCTTCAACAGTTGGGTTGGTGCCAATATTCATCATCCCAAAAACAGTAGTTCCTTTGATGTTTGCTTTTACTACATAAACGCCGTTTTTAGGAATAAGTTTATAGGCCTCTTTAATCTTTATGTTTGCTGTTGGATAGCTGAGTTGTTTCCCTAATCCCTTGCCTTTAACAACTTTTCCAGTAAGCATGAAGTTGTAGCCTAAAAATGTATTAGCTGTTTGGACATCACCATTTAAAAGTGCTTTTCTAATTTTTGTAGAACTTACTGTCACTTCATCAATTTCTTGAGCTGAAATTTCAGTAACTTTAAAATCATAGATTCCTCCAAAGGCTTTTAAGTCATTAATATTTGCCGTTCTGTTGCGTCCAAAATGATGATCGTATCCTATAATAATATGCTTCACATGCAACGTATCAACCAAAACTTCACTTACATAATCTTGTGCTGAAAGACGTGAAAATTGTTTTGTGAATTTTTTTACCACCAAATGGTCTATACCTTCGGCTTCCATTAACTTATTTTTTTCGTCAATGGTATTCAGCATTTTTATGTCTGTATCTTTCTGCACTACCATTCTAGGATGCGGAAAAAAAGTCAACACAATAGCTTGTAAATTTTCCTTTTTAGCAATCTTTACCAGACGCTTAATTATTTTTTTATGCCCAACATGAACACCATCAAAAGTTCCAATTGTAACCACTGAATTGGAAAGTAACTTATAATCTGAAGCGGTTTTAATTTTCAAGAATATTGCTTATTTACCGTTAAATGAATTCATTGTGTTGTTAATGCCTGAAAGCACAAATGACTTGATAATTTCTGTACTTTTTGATAAACGTTCAGGTAATTTTTCTTGTTCTTCCTCTGTCCATTCTCCCAACACATAATCAACTTGTCTGCCCTTACTAAAACTGTCACTTATTCCAAATCTGAATCGATTGTAGTTGGTTGTGCCTAATTTATCTTGAACATCTTTAAGACCATTATGACCACCATCGCTGCCTTTAGTTTTAATACGCAATGTTCCAAAAGCTAAGTTCAAATCATCAGTAATGACTAATAGATTTTCTAATGGAATATTTTCTTTTTGCAACCAATACTGAACTGCTTTTCCACTTAAATTCATATAGGTATTAGGCTTAATAAATATAAACAAGCGTCCTTTTAGTTTATACTCAGCTCGATCTGCAAGTTTATCTGTACTAAAGGTCACCTCTTCTTTTGAACAGAAATAATCTAAAATTTTAAAGCCAATATTATGTCTTGTATTTTCGTATTTTTCTCCAATATTTCCTAGGCCTACAATTAAATATTTTTTCATTACCTGATTGTCTTCAGTTGAAGTTGTTTTGCTTTTACCAAAAAACCAATTAAAAAATTTAAACATTATACATCAATATAATGTAAAAGTAAAAAAGCATCCTGAATTAACAGAATGCTTTTTAATATTATAAATAAATTTGAATTTATTCTTGAGTTGCTTCTGCTGCTGGAGCTGCTTCTGCACCTTCTGTTGGAGTTGCTGCTTCTGCACCTTCTTCAAGCTCTTCTTCCTCTTCTTCTTCATCAACAATTGCAGTTCTAGCTGTTTTAATTTGGCAAACTACTGTATTGTCTGTGTGTAAGAACCTGTATTTTTCTTGATCTAAATCACGAACGTAGAATTTATCACCAATTTTCATTGGAGTAATATCTATCTCTATAAAATCTGGCAGGTTAGTAGGCAATGCTTTAATGCGAAGTTTTCTGTTGTTCCTTCTTAAAACACCACCATTTTTAACACCTCTTGAATTACCAACTAAAACTACAGGAATATCCATAGCTATTTCTTTATCTTCAAATAACTGATAGAAGTCTACGTGTAAGATTCTGTCTGTAACAGGGTGAAATTGAATATCTTGAAGCACTGCGTTTAGAGTGTCTCCATTGTCTAAGGCAATCACAACTGTATGCGCATTAGGCGTGTACACAAGTGAAGAAAATGCCAATTCAGGTGCAGAGAAATGCAATGGCTGATCTCCTCCGTATAATACGCAAGGAACCTCTCCAGCATTACGTAAGGCTTTTGTTGCTTTTTTGCCTACGCTTTCTCTTTGAGATCCATTAATTGTAATTGATTTCATTTTAAAAAATTATAGTTAAATATTAATTTACATTATAAATTGAGAACTGATAGATTCGTTATGATGTACTCTTTTCATAACATCTGCAAATAAATCTGCGCAGCTCAGTACTCTTATTTTAGAACTTTCTTTTGATAGAGGAATAGAATCTGTTACAATTAATTCTTCCAACTTAGAATTCTCAATACGCTCATAAGCCTTTCCTGATAAAATAGGATGCGTACAAATCGCTCTTACACTTAATGCTCCTCTTTCCATCATCAAATCTGCAGCCTTTGTAAGTGTTCCTGCCGTATCAACCATATCGTCAACAAGCACAACATTTTTTCCAGTGACATCTCCAATAAGCTCCATATGTGAAATCACATTGGCTTTAGCTCTTTGTTTATAACATATTACCACATCACTTTCTAAAGCTTTTGAATAAGCATAAGCACGTTTAGAACCTCCCATATCTGGAGAAGCAATTGTTAAATTATTTAAAGCTAAATTTTGTAGATATGGTAAGAAAATGGTTGATGCAAACAAATGATCTACAGGTTTTTCAAAAAACCCTTGAATTTGGTCTGCATGTAAATCCATAGTTATAATTCGAGTTGCTCCAGCTGCCTCTAACATTTTTGCTACTAGTTTTGCAGCAATCGGTACTCTAGGCTTATCTTTTCTATCTTGTCTTGCCCAACCAAAATAAGGCAATACAGCTGTAATATGTCTGGCAGAAGCACGCTTAGCAGCATCAATCATCAACAGCATTTCCATTAAATTCCTTGGACCAGGATGTGTTGAGCCAATGATAAAAATTCTTGTTCCACGAATAGACTCCTCGTAAGAAGGTTGAAACTCACCATCGCTATATGTTGATGTAATCACGTTACCTAAATCTACACCAAATTTTGCAGCAATATTTTTAGCCAGTTCTTCACTTTGAGAACATGCAAATATTTTGGCTCCTGTTATTGTGTTAGGCATTGCTAAAGTCTTAAATTATAACGATTTATTTGGTTTTCGCTAAATGAGGTGCAAATTTATGAATTTATTTGAACTGAAAAAGCATAAAAGCCACTATTTTTAATTGTTTGTCGTAATTATTTTATAATTTTGCATTCTCTTTTGCTCAAGTGGCGGAATTGGTAGACGCGCTGGATTCAAAATCCAGTTTCTTCGGAAGTGTGGGTTCGATTCCCACCTTGAGTACAGTAGAACCTTCAACCTTTTTTTGGTTGGAGGTTTTTTATTGTCCGCAAATTGATAACATAAAACAGGAAGCACGTAAGTCATATAATGAAACTTAAAAAAGTTGAGAGCAATAATATTGCAATCAACAAACAATAAGGCTTTTATTTATTAGAAACTATATTTTTTTAAAAATAAACTCTTAAAATCGCATTAGGTGTAAACCCTAAAGAACACTGAATAATTTCGTTAAGTGTTTCGTTATTAATACGATAAAAACTGTTAATCTCATTCTCTTTGTCTAGTACATTCCAAAACGAAACTCCAAGATTAGCTTTTGCTTTTTTACCAAGATTAAAATCATATATGGCTGAAACATCTAAACGTAAATAGTCACTTAAATTTGAAGTATTTGTAGTTCCAAAATTGATCTCATTGTCTACAATTTCATTATTAGTTATTGGAGTAGTAATTGGTTTTCCTGAATGCCAATTTAAACCTGCAGACAGTTTGATATTTTTTGCTCTATAAGCCAATCCTAAGGTTGCCCAATGGGAAATATTATAATTGCTTGGAAAAGCAGTAGGCTCTAAAGTTTTAAAACGATATTGATTATCCATATAAGAATAGCTTAACCAAGAGTTAAATTTATGGATTTGTTTTCTTAGCAGTATGTCTATGCCTTTAACCTCATAACTTCCTTTGCTTTTTACAAACTCATATTGATTTTGAAACCCTTGACTTTGTGAGGTGATGCCATCAATGTTTTTGTAATAAAACTCAGCATTTATTAACCAGCCATTCTCATTATAGCTTAAGCCAGCAGAAACCTGTTTGCTTTTAATTACTGGAATATCACCATTGTTGGACAATTGCCATCTACGCTTTTCAATACCCAAAAAATCGTTTTGAAAATTAATAACCTGAGAGGTGTTTTGATGTTTAAATTCTCCTAAGATTTCAAAAGTGAAATGATTTAAAAACTGTTGACTCAAACTCAAGCGAGGTTCAAGCAAAGATTTTTTAAACTTACTAATGTAGTTGTATCGAAGCCCTAAGTTAATGTTTGTATTAGCATTTGGCGATTTATAATTAAGTTGAGAAAAAACACCATGAGTTCTCACAACTTCTGATACTAAAAGCTTGTATATAGGATTATCTACATCATCCAAATTGGTAATTTCAGTTTCTACAAAATGATAACCGTTTATGAGTTGAGTATTGCTATTAAATTTGTAGTTGGATTTAACTTTTACACTGGTTTCAGAAACTTTGTTTTCTTGAAGAAAGCGTTGTGCTTCTAAAATATTGGCATTTTCTGCCTTGAGTTTATAGTCCGTTTCATAAATTTCTAACATTATTTGGAATTTTTGATTCCATACCCTGTTATATTTTATTGATCCAGCGATACTGTTTTGAGTTAAATTACTTTCACGTGATATCGCTTCATCATTAACAAGTGCATTCTCATCAAATTGTAATTCGTTGTATACATTAATAAAGTTAAGGCGCAATTCATCTTTATCGCATATCTTATAAATCCATCGAAGTGACGTATCATAAAAATCAAAGGTTTGATTGGAATTGGTTATTGTAGTATTGTTAGTGCTTACTTCAGTGTTTTGAACAATTCTATCAAAAAAAGCTGTGTAAGTTGGTGTTTCAATAACATCACTAATAGATTTTCTGGCAGCTATTTGTAATGAGGATTTGTTACTGATTGGTAAATCGATAAAACCATTGGCATCTGTTAAATTTATACCTATTACACCATTAAAGGTATCATTGACGTTTTTCTCTGTTTGCATCATTATGGAACCTGAGACACCATCAGTATAGCTTGCATCTGTTCCATTCTTCCTTAGAATCACTTTTTGGGTTATTTGAGGGTTATACATTGAAATTAGACCAAAGAAATGACCAGATTGGTACATTTTAATATCATCCCAAAGAATTAGGTTTTGATCGTGAGTTCCACCTCTAATATTAATATTTGAAACTGTTTCATTCACGCTTTGAATTCCTGGAAACGATTGCACAGAATGTAAAACGTCATTGTCTATAAGTCCTGGTAAGATTTCAAAATCAGGAAAATCTATTTCAAAAGAACCATTGTTTATTTTATTAATACCACTAGTGATATAATTTGAAATGACAATTTCAGAAAGCGATTGAAAATTGGGTGTCATCAGTATATCTCCACAGCTTGAGGTTTGAAATTGACTGAAGTGAATTGATAAGGTTTTATAACTTAAATGTCTTAAAACAACTTGTTCTGAAGTGCTGCCAACTTCTATTTGAAAAAAACCGTTTTCGTCTGTAATTGCTGTGTTATTATCTGTTTGTATTGTTACATTTTCAATAGGTTGGGTATTATCTTTATCCTTAATATAACCACATAACATAATGCGTTCTTTGAGCTGTATTAAAATAATATTGTCACTAATTAAGGTAAAGGATAAATTCGTTTTTGCTTCCAGAAAAGCTATTGCTTCAGTAAGTGTTAAACTTTTTAAGGGAGGTTCTAAAACAACACCTTCAATGGCATCCTCGGCATAATTAAACTGAACTTGATAGTTGTCTTGAAGTGTGTTTAAAATTTGTGCAAGTGATTGTTTATTATTTGAAGTTTGGGCATAACTTCCCATGATAACGACACAAAAGCAACATAACAAGGTAATGTGTTTAATTGTTCGCTTCATGAATAACTACCAAGTTTGAAGGGTTCAATTCATAGGTCATATTCATTGGCTGAGTGACTGCTTTTAAGGCATTTTCTAAATTATTATGTATAAAACTACCAGTAAACAATCTATCAATATCACCAGTTTTTATGGTTATTTGAATATTGTATTGACGTTCTAATTCAGCCAAAACCTCTTTAAATGGAATAGCTTCAAATTCACTCATATTATCTATCCATTTTGGACTAGAAGCTTTCGTTTTTCCTTCGGAAAATTGACCATTTAGTAATTGAAAAGTTTCTCCAGCAACTAATTGTTTTGATATGTCGTTGGTAGTCACTTTAACAATACCTTCAAAACATTTAACCTCAAAATAATTATCACGCTGTTTTACATTAAATTGTGTCCCAACAACCGTGACCACGCCTTGTTTGGTTTTAACATCAAAAACACTACCTTTTGCTACTTTAAAATAGGCTTCTCCATTAAGTTTTAAAGCTCTATTGTTTTTCCAGTTTTTGGAGTTATATGCAATGGAGGATTGTGCATTTAATTCTACTTTTGTAAGATCGGGAAGTTCAATACTTATTTTTTCACTTGCGACAGTTTCAAAAAGAGTTTCAGGGTTATTAAAAAAGGTAAAATAGAGACCTAAAGCAATAACCAAAACACTAGCAATCTTTATTAAAGGACTCCACCAATTAAGTTGCTTTACAGGTGTATTTTGAGAATAATAACGAGTTTTAAAGGTGTTAAAGTCGTCAATCTTTGAGTTTTGAGAAGCTTTGAAATGCTTGGCGCTATCAATTATATATTGGTTAAATTCAGCATCGTCTAACTTGCTAAAGCTTTGTTTTTCAGCTTCAGTAAGTTCATTTTTCAACCATTTTTCTATCAAGTAATCTTTATCCATCTATACTTCACTTTTAGTATATAACAACTTCAATTGCAATTCTCCTGATTATTTTAATTTAAATCCTTCTAATTCTTTTTTTAAAGTTTTAAAAGCACTATAAATTCTATATTCAACTACTTTTTGGGTCACACCTAATATTTCGGCAATTTCACTATGTTTTTTGCCATCGGCTTTATTTAGCAAAAAGGCAACACGTTGTTCTTCAGTTAAGCGCTCTAATGCAGTTTGATAACGGTTTAAAAACTCTTGCTTCTCCAAAACAAATTCAGGAGTCTCATTGGTATAATGCTTATGATTTTCCTGTTGGTATTTTAAAACTACTTTTTGATGCTTTACTTCATTAAGCATCATGTTATTGGCCACAGTAAATAAATAGGATTTTGCCTTGGCTAAAGTTACTTTTTTACAGTTGTTCCAAAGCTTTATAAAAGCATCTTGTGCTTTGTCATTTGGGTTTAAGTGCGCTCCATATTTATAATACAAAAAGTCATGTAAATCATTAGCGTATTTATTATAGATACGTTCAAAAACTTGTTCTTCACAAATATTATCACTGAGGTCTTTTGGCAAGGCAGATTTTTTTAATGCTTTAAAGTTATACAATTATTTTTTTATTTTTTTCAGGAGTTTTTGAAAATAAGTTGTTGTATAAGTAAATGCACATAAACGAATATTGATTTAGTATGAAAACCCAAATTAGAATTGCCTTTTTATTCAGTTTTGCACTTATAGTTTTATTCACCTCATGTAGAACAGAGGAAATGGAATTTATACAAGCTCCACCTGAAGAGACTTTAGTGCCAAATTCTGTTGTTGCTTCATTAATGGCTCAAACCACATTAAACGATGGATCTAACGATAATATTATTGACAATGCCAATTGTTTTAACATACAATTACCTGTTACAGTTATTGTAAATGGCACAGAAATTACTGTAAATTCTGAAGATGATTATGATGATATTGAAGACATTTTTGATGAATTTGATGATGATAATGATGCTTTGGAGATTACTTTTCCAATAACCATTATCCTGAGTGATTTTACAGAAATTGTAATTAATAACTATACTGAACTTTACAGCTATTCTAATAATTGTAATGGTGAAAACGAATATGATGACGATATAGAATGCTTAGATTTTATATACCCAATATCTGCTTCAATTTATAATTCCGATAATGAACTGATTACAACAATAACTTTTAATAGCGATTATCAGCTACATGAGTTTATTGAAGCCTTTGATGATAGTGATATTGTGAGTCTAAATTTTCCAATTACAGTTGTTTTGTTAGATGGTACACAAATAACAATAAATAATTTAACAGAACTTCAAGACACTATAGAACTATATGATGACTATTGCGATGAAGATGATGACTACGATTATAATGATGACGATTGCAATGACTGTGACACCAGCCAATTGGAAGCTATTTTAACTGGCTGTTCAGATTGGTATGTAGATAAGCTTGAACGTTACGGAAATGACTATGACGATGTCTATGAAGATTATTTGTTTAACTTCTTTACTGACGGAACGCTATCAGTTTCGTGGGATACGACAACCGTTTATGGCACTTGGACTGCTTCAGGTTCAGGCAACAATATTATGGTTGTTATCGATGTTCCTGCTTTACCATACTGTAATAATAATTGGTATTTACATGAAATTGAACAGTATTCAGGTGAAACAAAAGTAGACTTACGTGTTGGAAATGATGATAGACTTAGATACGAGAACGATAATTGCAATTAATATAAACCTTAAATCTTTAATTAAAATAGTATTATGAAAAACAGAATTTTTTACAGCTTTTTAATCATGTTGAGCTTTTCTTTAATGTCATCAACATGTTCTTCAGATGATGATGGTTCATCAAACGATAACAGTCAGGAAATCATAGAAATAGAAAATACTGCAGAATCTGGCACATGGATAATATCTAGTTATGTTGATTCTGGCCAAGATGAAACCAATGACTTTAATGGTTATGTGTTTACGTTTGCAGCCAACGGAACAGTAACAGCAACCAATGGAACCACAACATATAATGGTACTTGGTCTGTATCTGACAGTAGTAATAGCAGTGATGATAGTAGCAGCGACGATGACATAGATTTTAATTTATCTTTTCCAGTGCCTGATACAGATGATTTTGAAGACTTAAATGATGATTGGGACATTGTTAGCTACAGTACAACCACTATTAGCCTTATCGATATTAGTGGTGGAAATGGAGGAACAGACACTCTAGTGTTTCAAAAAAATTAAAAACATAGTTGAAAAAGAAAAATTTCCACTTATAAAGTGGTAACCGTTGTCCCAATTCGCATTTTATTGATAGCTGAAATCTGCTTCGACATTTAGTGTTGAAGCAGATTAAAGCAAAGCCTACCTAAAAAACAAAGTTCATGCGAAAATGGATTGCAATAATAGTAATACTAGTAATTGTAGCTTTTTTAAGTTACCATTATATCTATCAAGATCATAGAGATATTGAGAGCGAAACTGCAGTATTTACAATAACAGCTAAGGATATTACTAATGAATTTGAAATCAATTCTTCTGATGCTGAAACAAAATATTTAAACAAAACGATAGTCATATCTGGCATTATTACAGAATTAAGTTCAAATCAGATTACTGTAAATGATAAAGTGTTTTGTCAGCTTGTCAAAACAACTAATGTTTTAAAACCAAACCAAAAGGTAACATTAAAAGGCCGTTTTATTGGTTACGACAATCTATTGGATGAAATAAAATTAGATCAATGCTATATTATTAATTAAAAATTATTTGAAAATGAAAACAAAATTACTTATCACGATTACAATACTTTTAGGAGTATCAAAAATGAACTCACAGACCACTCACAACTTAGATTGGTTTGCAGGAATTGGTCAAAACGTGGACTTAACTATTGATGTTGGTGACACAGTTATTTGGACATGGACAAGTCCAAATCATACAGTAGAAAATGTCCCAGGCAACAGTGTAGAAGTCTTTGATAGCGGATTTTTAGGGCCTATTGGCTCAACTTACTCTTATACTTTTACAGTAGTAGGCGACAACGATTATTTTTGTGGTGTGCATGGTGCATTTAGTATGTCAGGAACAATTACTGTTCAAAACAATTTAGGAGTCGATGATTTTAAAATTGATTCCAACTTTAATCTTTACCCAAACCCAACCAACTCTATATTAAGTATCTCTTTTAAAAATGAAATTCCTAATGGAACATTGGAAGTTTATGATATGCTAGGAAAAAAAGCTTTGTCTCAAGCTCTTGACTCTAATAAATTGACTTCAATCGATATTTCAAATCTTAACAGTGGTTTGTACTTAATTAAAGTCTCTTATGAGGGCAAATCTGAAACAAAGCAGTTTCTTAAAAATTAATTATCACCAAATAAAATCAATTACATAAAATTGCTATGAAAAAGTTATTGGTTTATTCAATGATGTGTATGTGTCTTAACACTTTTGCACAAGACGATTTATTGAGAGAAATTGATACTGAAGCAATTCAAAACGACTTTGTGTTTGCTGCTTTTAAAGCTTTAAAAATCGTAAATTTTGAGTCCACAAAACTTACTGCAAAGAAACAATTCACGTTTGTTGTTTCACACAGGTTCGGAAGTATTAAGAATGGAATAGACACTTTTTTTGGGCTTGATGATGCTGTTACTCGCCTCAATTTTATTTATGGAATTTCTGATGCTGTTAATATTGGTGTATCCAGAAGCTCTTTTCAAAAAATATTTGAAGCTTCTATTAAGTATAGACTTATAAGACAAAAAGAAAATGGGTTCCCTTTTACAATAGTTGGATATAATTCTGTTTTGGTTAATACTGTACTTGAAAAAGACAATTTACCTAAACTGGAATTTAAACATAGATTAGGGTATGCTTTTCAAGTTTTGGTTTCTAGTAAGTTCAGTGAAAATCTTTCTTTAGAATTGGCACCAACACTATTTCATGATAATTATGTAGTGATTAACAATCAAGACAATACACAATATGCTTTGGGCTTTGGAGGACGCTATAAACTAGGGAAACGTTGGTCTGTAAATGCTGATTATGGTTGGCATTTAAATAGAGCAACAGAATCGCCTTACCATAACCCATTGTCTATAGGTGTTGATTTAGAAACTGGAGGTCATGTTTTTCAAATGCATTTTTCAAACGCACAAGCGATGAACGTAAATGGGTTTTTGGGACAAAGCACAGGTAGTTGGAGTGATGGTAACATTTATTTTGGTTTTAATTTAAGTAGAGTATTTTAATTATGAAAACACTTTTTTTAACTCTAGTTATTGTTGGGTTCTTGTTTTCTTGTACAAATGCAAGTGAAGAAGACTTAATTGATACCACTCCAATAGAAGATATAGTGACCTATGCTGATGATGTAAAAAGTATTATTGATAACAATTGCATTTTTTGCCACTCCAATCCTCCAGAAAATGGAGCTCCAATGCCACTTCTAACGTATTATCAAGTAAAAGACGCTGTTGAAAATAGAGGATTAATTAGTAGAATTTCTTCAGAAGATTTGGCTTTTGTTATGCCTTTTGGTGGTCCAAGATTACCTCAAAACTTAATTGACACTGTAATTAAATGGCAAACTGATGGTCTACTGGAAGAATAAAATATTTAGTTATGAAAAACATACTTTTTATATTACTGTTTTTTGGCTTGTTAACACAAGCTCAAGATAAATACTTAACCAAAATAGGAAGCGTAGATTTTGAAGCATCTGTGCCTTCATTTGAAGAGGTAGCTGCAAAAAACAACTCAGTTACTGCAATTATTAACACAGCAACTAATGAGTTTGCTGCTTTAGTTTTAGTTAAAGGTTTCAGGTTTAAAAATGCTTTAATGGAAGAACATTTTAATGAAAACTATGCGGAGTCTAATTTATATCCAAAGGCGACTTTTAAGGGAAATATCATTGGTAATAATTTAAAAAACAATACATCTGGCACATATAGCATTGATGGGCATTTAACTTTTCATGGAATTACAAAATCAATAAAAAACTTACCAGTTAAAATTACTTTTAATAATGATACCATCGTCTTAGAAGGAACTTTCTCTGTAAAAGCTTCAGATTATGAAATTGAAATCCCAAATATTGTAAAAAATAAAGTATCAGATATAGTAAAAGTTAATTTTACTTTCAATTTAAAACAAAATTAATTTTGCAGGTTATTCTATTAAAGCATATTTCTATAATACTGAAATCGATAAAAATTTATTGTTTGGTTCTAAAATAGGTCAATGTTCTTTACAAAAGCCTTTATCGAAAGATAAGGGCTTTTTTTATTTCTACTCTTTTATTGGTTTTATGTGTATATTTAAACATCAATAATTTTAGTATAAGTTGTTGTTCTATTATTAATCTAATTCACTAACCATGAAAACCAACCTTAAAAAAACGTTAGTCTGGGTTTTTACATTTGCAATTTTAGGCTTTTCTAACCTTGGCTATTCCCAGAAAAAATATTCAAAAAAGCAAATTGAGAATCTCAAAGCAGAAGTAGAGCAAATTGTTGAATCGAACAAAAAACAATCACAAATAATGGTCGATAAGATTTTTAGTTTTGCTGAGCTTGGCTTTCAAGAATATGAATCTACAAAGTACTTAACAGGAATTTTAAAAGAAAATGGCTTTACCATTGAAAATGGAATTTCTGGTATTACAACGGCATGGTTTGCTACTTGGAGCAATGGAGATGGTCCAACAATTGCTTTAGGAAGCGATGTAGATTGTATTCCAAAAGCCTCACAATATCCAGGAGTTGCCTATCATAAACCTATTGTAGATGGAGCTCCAGGACATGGGGAAGGACATAATTCAGGTATTCCTTTAAATATAACAGCTGCATTAGCTGTAAAACAAATAATGGAAAGGGAAAATATTCAAGGTACATTAATTTTATGGCCAGGAATTGCTGAAGAACTTGTTGCTGCTAAAGCTTGGTATGTTCGTGATGGTTTATTTAAAGATATTGATATGTGCATTTTTACACATGTTAGTAGTAATTTAGGTGTTTCTTGGGGACCAACCAGAGGCACTGGACTTATTTCTGTTGAATATTCTTTTGAAGGCGAAGCCGCACATTCAGCTGGTTCACCTTGGCGTGGGAGAAGTGCATTAGATGCGGCTGAGTTAATGAACGTTGGTTGGAATTATAAGAGAGAACATCTGCATCCTTTAAAACGCTCGCACTCCATTTTCACTGATGCTGGCGATCAGCCAAATGTGGTGCCATCTAAAGCTTCCATTTGGTATTATTTTAGAGATATAACTTATGATGGAATTATGGAAATGTATCACGAAGCTAATGATGTAGCCAAAGGAGCAGCCTTAATGACAGGCACAAAAGTGAACTCCAAAATTTTAGGAACTGCTTGGCCAAGACATTATAATAAAACGATAGCTGAAACCATGTATGAGAATATTAAGCATGTTGGTTTGCCAGAATGGTCTGAAGATGATCAAACTTTGGCAAAAGCGGTTCAAACAGAAGTAAATTCAAACGAGATTAAAGGGTTGAATACAGAATTATCACCTTTGGGATTGCCAGTTAAAGAGCCTGTTAGTGGAGGCTCTGATGATATTGGAGATATATCATGGACAGTTCCAACGGTAACTATGGGTTATCCTTCAAATATTCCTGGACTGCAAGGACACCATTGGAGCAATGCTATTGCAATGGCCACACCAATAGCACACAAAGGCGTTACTGCTGGAGCAAAAGTAGAAGCCATGACGATTTTAGATTTTTTATTAAAACCAGAATTATTGTCTCAAGCTTGGGATTATTTTAATAATGTACAAAGTAAAGACACAAAATATAAGCCAATGTTGGGAGCTGATGATATGCCTCCAAGTTATTTAAATAAAGACAAACAAGAACAGTTTAGACCTCTTTTAGAGAAGTTTTATTACGATGAAACTAAGTATGATAGTTATTTAGAGCAACTGGGAATAAAATACCCAACCCTTAAAAAAGATTAATCATAAAAAAAGCTCTAGAATTTCTAGAGCTTTTATTTTTTAATTCAAAACAGTAATTATTGTCCAGAAACTGAATCAACAACTTCTTCAACAGCTTCTTCCATATCTTCCATAGTTTCTTCTGCGTCTTCAATTACTTCTTCTGCATCATCCATAGTTTCTTCCATTGTAGCTTCTATTTGAGCTTCAGTAGTTTCTTCTTTTTTCTCTCTGCAAGAAGTAAAAGTTAAAGATAAGGCTAGAACAATTACTGTACTTAAGATTAATTTTTTCATTTTAGTGTCTTTTTAGTGTTAAAATTGCGTGCAAATGTATATCTAAATTAGTTTACAATTATCATTTACAGTTAATTATTTCTATTTACGTTTAAAACTTGGATTTGGATGTTTTAGAAATAAAAAAGTCTTACATATTGTAAGACTTTTTTAAAATTAACTAAAATGAATTATTTTTTCTGATAGGAAGCTAAACCACCTTTTTCACTATCAACATGAATGCTGTAGTTAGAATTTCCTTTTACAATCCAACGTACTTTTACAATGTCATTTCCAGGGATATTTTTTACTTCCAATTTCTCTGGATTGTTTTTTTGCTCATGAGCTACACCAAAATCTTCATCAGTTAAGAGCATTCCACTAACTACATTGGCTCCTTTAATGCTTATGTAGTCAGGTCTGGTAATATTGTATTTTAAATCTTGACTAGCATGTGTTGGCATTAAACGATCATTCTTAATATAAGCAGTGATTTCTGTTAAGCCTCCACCCAATGATTTTTCTTTTACATTATTAACAGAAAGCATCGGCATGTGAAATGCATGATAAAAGGTGAAAGCCATATTACGATGTAATTCTTCTTCAAGCATAAAACCAGGTGTTGCACGACCAATGTTTTTTCTAAAACCTCCTATTTCTATCTCACCATAAGTTGGATGATTGTAAGGTTTCCAGTCAGTAAATGCATCTCCCATTAACAAATCTTTTTCAAACTCATACATCTGGTCGCGATTATTGTTTTCTGTTTTGTAATAAGCAAAGGAGCTAAATATTTCATTGGTAAACGTATAAATACCTCTGCTGCCATAAAACCAATCCAATTCACCTCCAAACACAGAATATAAATCTTTATATACTACCATATAACGATAACCAGGCAACATACGTTCTCCTTTTTTACCAATGGCATCATAAATGGCAACATCTGCTCTATTGTAAGTGGACACATCTTCTTCGGCGCCTGGACCTCTTAAAATCATGCCTCCTGAATTATGAAAACTTTGAGCTCCAGCAATGTTTGGTCTGCTTAAAACAAAATCGGCAACTGCTCTCGTTTCTGGAGCAGAAAAAGGATACTTGTAAGCGCCACGTTGAATGTAATCTGGTTGCCATTTCCAAGCCCAATCTCTATTTGGGTCATAATAACCCGGTCTATCTTCATTCACTTCGCCATCACCATCATTATCGATGCCTTCAGAGCCTAAATACTCATAACGTTGCGCAGTAACAACATCATCAGGTCCTATTTCTATCATCATTCTAGGGTCTTTTGGATCCACAATCATATTGCCATTTGGGTTTTTACGTCGCATTGTGGTTACTGAACCATCACCATCTAAATCTTCAAGTCCGTCTTCGTCAAACAAGCCATCACGATCATCATCCATAGGAATCATACCTGCTCTTGGGCTACTTCCTGTATTGGCTTCTTTCATGTAATTATTTCGTGCATCAGGATTTATCGTTGGTACGATATAAAAAATACGATCATTAAGCATATTTGTTATATAGTCAATATCACCAAAATTTTCAGTCAGATACCAAGCTGTATATGTACATATTTCTGCTCCTTGAATTTCGTTAGAGTGAATGTTACCATCTACATAAAATCCAGGCTTTCTGTCAGCATCACCAACTTTATAATTGGTAATTGCCATCATCCAGATATCTCTACCTTCGGTTGATTTTCCGATAGATTTTCTTTTTACTAAATCAGGATAAGCATCAGCCATTTTTTTACTTAAGGCAGCCAATCCTTCGGCTGTATAATATTTATTGAATGAAATTTGAACTTTCGGATTGTGAGGAGAGCCTGCAGCTCTAAAAATTTCGTCGTTTTTCTGGGCAAGTACTGCTAACGGAAACATAAGTGAAAGCAATACGAAGTGTAATATATATTTGTGTGATTTCATCTCTTCTTAGTTTAAGTTTATGGTTGCATTACTTGTTCCTGTGTGAGCAGCTCCAGCTTGTATTGTTACAGAACCTTTACCCTTTACAAGCCAAGTAAGTTCTTCTGAGCTGTCGCCATCAATACTATCTATGAGTTGAGTTTTTCTACCAGAAATGATTTCTTGATTCGAGTTCAAGTTTAGATCAACCTTTATTCTACGTAACCATCGTGAGCGTTTTCCCATTTCGGTATGTGTAGGTAAAAAGCCTTTGTTGTGAACATTTACTGTGATTCGTGTAAGGTTATTGTCCACATTTTCGGTCGTGATGTTTTCAATAGTGATGTTTGGTTGAAGTTTAGTAACTTCCAATATAAAATCTGTGTGCTTTTTACTGATATCATCAACCATATTATATGGAGGATTTGTCATTTTATATGGTGCAATGCCACCAACTTCAACTTTCTTATTTGGGAAATCTGGATGCTTTATCTCTTTCCAGTCAACAAAATAGTTAGGTAAATTTTCCTGTTCAGCCCATTGTAAAAAGTTGGCTTTTGGGTTCTTTTTGGCTTTTAATGTAGAGTCACCTTCAAACTTTGGTGGCCACCAACCTGGAGTTCCCATGGCTAATTTTCCAAAGTGAAAATAAGACCACTCAAAAAAGCCACCACCTTGTTCATCAACAGAAGGAGCATCTTTTGTACCTGTTATTTTTTTGTATTTTTTTGATAGAAACTCATTAAGGGAAGCATCATCCTTTAATATGCTTGTCACCACTCTTTTATTTGCATTTTGAGCATTGTATTTAAGTGGGTTTGATAAATTGTTAGCAGGACCTAAAGTTAATATGGCATAAATGTTCCATTGCTCGTATAGGAAATCTAAAAGGGCACGATGTTCTTTTTCAGAGACTGCATGCTCACCTGCTCCAGGAGTGAAATATGGATAGTTATAGGTAAGGTTTTTATTAAAATGAATGCCACCTTTTCCATCTTCATTATACTTTCCGTCTTTGTCATTATCAATACCTTCACTAAATACTTTATAGTTACCTAATTCACCTTCATCTGAATTGGCTTTAACCATAATTCGTTCATCTTCTTTTAGCTTTACGTAGTTGCCAGTGACATCTTCAACTCTTATAAGTGTAATTAATCCGTCTTTATTTAAGTCTTCAAAGGGATCTTCATTTAATTTTCCGTCTCTATCATCGTCAGTGTCTTTTGCATTGCCTTGTGCTTCATACTTTAAGGAAGAAAAATATTGCTCTGTGGCATTTGGACTCATGTTTGGAAAAATATAAAACGTGGTATGTTCTAAAATTTCTGAATGGTTTTCAAGAATGTTATTGGCAATATTCACTGCCATTTCTGTGCTTAAAAGTAAGCTGCCATCAACACCTCCAACAATAGCAATAGCTGGATTGTTTTCTGGTTTGCCTTTAAATAAAGTAAGTGCCCAAATATCGTGACCACCAACTGTTTTTGTTAGTGATTGTAGTTTAGCATTTGATGTATGTTTGCTCTGAATTTGTTTGAGCGCATTGGATATCTCGTTGTTGTTCCTGTAATCTGTCTGAGCAAATACATTTATGGAAGCAAGACACATAGTTATCCAAAATAATTTGAATAATGGTTGGTTGGTTTTAAACATAATGTGTGCGAATTTAGTTTGTGATTATGTATGTAAGCCCTTTGAAAAGGGCATCTAACAAACGTATTCGTTATTTGTATATAATCCAAAAAAAACGAAGGCTTTAACTTTTGTTTAAGTAAGTTATAATCTTGGCTACAGCACCTTGGTTGTCTTTGATATATGTTGAATTTTGGCTACCTGATTTCACTCTTAAATCTTCATCATTAATTAAATTGATTAACACTGAATTTAATTCAGTTTGATTTGAAATGCTAAACATCCCTTGTTTTTCAATCATTGCTGAAGCTTCAGGAAATTTTTTGTAGTGGTTACCAATTATTATCGGAACACCAAAAACAGCAGCTTCCAGCGTATTGTGTAATCCGCTTGTGCCTAAACCACCACCAACATAAGCAATGTCTGCATAGCTGTAAATTCTTGACAGTAAGCCAATGGTGTCTATGATAAATACGTTAGCATTTTGTAAGTCTGAAGTGTCTTTTTCAGAGTATAGAATTGTGGTTTGTTTTAGCTTGGTTTTTAAGTTTGAAATTTGAGCACTTTTAATGTTGTGCGGAGCAATAATATATTTGGTGTTAGACGTATCTTCATTGATAAAATTGATGAATAACGCCTCGTCATCAGGCCAAGAGCTTCCAACAACCACACAAAGATGGTCTTGTTTAAAAGTTTCAATAAAGTTTAAAGTATTGTCAATAGTTAGCTGGTTTGAAACCCTATCAAACCTTGTGTCACCAGAAATGGTAACATCATTGTAACCAATTTTGTTCAGCAATTGTTTTGATTCTTCATTCTGAACAAAAATATGATTAAAGGCAAATAAGGCTTTTTGCATCCATCTTCCTGAAGGTTTAAAAAAACTTTGATTCTTTCTAAAAAGTGCAGAAATCAGAATGGCTTTAATATGTCGTTTTTTTACTTCCAACAAATAATTTGGCCAGATTTCATACTTCACAAAAATCACTAACTCAGGATGTACAAGATTGAGAAATCGCTTAGCATTAGCAGAAGTGTCTAAGGGTAAATACACAACAACATCAGCAATAGGTGTGTTTTTTTTAACCTCATAACCAGAAGGCGAAAAAAAAGTAAGCACCACTTTATGTTGAGGATACATTGTTTTCACTTGCTCAAAAACGGGTAAGCCTTGTTCGTATTCACCTAATGAAGCACAATGGAACCAAAGGGTTTTATTATTATCGGTCAATTTTGATTCTAACAAACCAAAGCTTGCTTTTCTGCCCTTTACGCCAAGTTTCAACTTTTCATTAAACAAACCAATAAGGGTTAAGTGAAATCCTGCAATATGAGTTAAAATGTTATAGAAATGTTTCAACGACAAAAGTTTAAAGCTAAAATACATTGTTTCTTTTAATTGATTGGATTTACTACATGGATTTTCGTATTTTCGTTGTCTGCAAATGAAAAGCTATTTCGTTTTAACAATCAAAATATAACCCTGTGAAAAAAATACAAATGGTTGATCTTAAAGGTCAATATGAAGCTATCAAAAATACCATTGATGCATCAGTTATAGAAGTTATTGAATCTACTGCATTTATAAACGGACCAAAGGTTCATGAGTTTCAAAAAAATTTAGAAGACTACCTTGATGTCAAGCATGTAATTCCTTGTGCTAATGGAACTGATGCCTTGCAAATTGCCATGATGGGTTTAGGGTTAAAGCCTGGAGATGAGGTTATAACTGCCGATTTTACTTTTGCGGCAACTGTTGAAGTTATTGCATTGTTAGGTTTAACTCCTGTTTTGGTAGATGTAGAACCTGATACGTTTAACATTGATGTTGAAGCTATAAAAAAAGCCATCACTTCAAATACAAAAGCCATTGTTCCTGTACATTTATTTGGTCAATGTGCCAATATGGATGCGATTATGGATATTGCCAACGAACATAATTTATTTGTAATTGAAGATAATGCCCAAGCTATTGGAGCAACTTACACGTCATCCAATGGTAAAAAGCAAAAAGCTGGAACTATTGGTCATGTAGCTTCAACGTCATTTTTTCCATCAAAAAACTTAGGATGTTATGGTGATGGAGGAGCGATTTTTACTAATGATGATAAATTGGCTCATGTAATTAGAGGAATTGTAAATCATGGCATGTACAGACGTTATTATCACGATGTTGTAGGTGTAAATTCTAGATTGGATTCTATTCAGGCTGTAATTCTTAACACAAAGCTTAAATATTTAGATTCGTATAACAAAGCAAGGCAAGATGCAGCTAGAAAATATAATGAGGCATTTAAAGGTCAAGAATATATTGTAACTCCAATTACAAAAAGGACTTGTGATGGTATTTGTTCAGATTGTGATTGTCATGTATTTCATCAGTATACTTTAAAAATCACCAATGGCAAAAGAGATGCGCTTGTTGATCATTTAAATGGTTTAGATATTCCTTGCGGTGTTTACTACCCTGTGCCTTTGCACTTGCAAGAAGCGTATAAAGATGCTCGATACAACGAAGCGGACTTTCAAGTCACTAACCAACTTATAAAAGAGGTTATTTCTTTGCCAATGCACACAGAACTTGATGATGAACAAATAGAATTTATCACTTCAAAAGTAATCGAATTTGTAAATGGATAAGATACTTGTAACAGGAGGTTTAGGATTTATAGGTTCGCATACAGTTGTTGAACTACAAAATAGTGGCTATGAAGTTGTGATTATTGATGATTTGTCAAATTCATCTATTGATATTTTAGATAGAATTACTACAATTACTGGGATACGACCGCAATTTGAACAACTTGATTTAAAGGAAAAAACAAAGGTTTCATCCTTTTTTAAAAATCATAATGATATAAAAGGAATTATACATTTTGCTGCAAGCAAAGCGGTTGGAGAAAGTGTAGAGAACCCTTTAATGTATTATGAAAACAACATAAATACCTTAGTTTATGTGTTGCAAGAACTAAAAAAATTAGATCATGCAAACTTCATTTTCAGTTCATCGTGTACAGTTTATGGTCAAGCAGATGAGTTGCCAATTACAGAAAATGCACCTGTAAAAAAAGCCGAATCACCTTACGGAAATACAAAACAAATTGGTGAAGAGATTATAAGTGACACTTGCAAAGTGAACCCTAAGCTAAAGTCTATTGCATTGCGTTATTTTAATCCTATTGGTGCTCATGACAGTGCCAATATTGGTGAACTTCCTATTGGAGTGCCACAAAATTTAGTACCATTTATTACGCAAACAGCAATTGGATTAAGAGACCAATTGTCTGTTTTTGGTAACGATTATCCAACACCTGATGGTACTTGCATTAGAGATTATATTCATGTTGTTGATTTGGCTAAAGCTCATGTTGTGGCATTAGAGCGTTTGCTTCAAAACAAAAATGAATCAAACTACGAAACCTTTAATTTAGGTACAGGAAAAGGAAGTTCTGTTTTAGAAGTGATTCAATCTTTTGAACGAGTCTCAGGACAAAAACTCAATTATAAAATAGCCGATAGAAGAGCAGGAGATGTTATTGCTGCTTATGCTGATACATCAAAGGCAAATAATGAGCTAGGTTGGAAAGCACAGCTCACCTTAGATGATGCTATGAAATCTGCTTGGAAATGGGAGCAAAACATTCGAAAAAATGCCTAAATTAGAAGCTTAATAACATTAACTTCTAACCAATTTTAAAAATGAAAAAAATACTTTTCCTTTTAGTTGCAATGTATTCATTTAGCATTGTGGCTCAAAACACGTATTTACATTGCGGAAAAATTATCGACACAAAATCTGGTCAGGTATTAACCAATAAAACCATTGTTGTAAATGGAAATAAAATAACAGCTATTCAAGATGGTTTTGTGAGCACAAAGAGAGCAGACGATATCATTGTCGACTTAAAAGATAGAACAGTCATGCCTGGATTTATTGATATGCATGTGCATATTGAAGGCGAAACAAGTCCGACCCAATATCTTGATGCATTTACAAAAAACGATACTGACGTCGCTTACGATGCTGCTGAAATTGCACATCGTACTTTATTGGCTGGATTTACAACAGTTAGAGATTTGGGAGGTAGTGGTGTAAATGTAGCTTTACGTGATGCTATAAATAAAGGCAAAGTTCCAGGATCACGTATTTTTACAGTTGAAAAAGCGATTGGAACAACAGGTGGTCATGCAGATCCAACCAACGGAATGCGTCTTGATATGATGGGAGATCCAGGACCTGATGAAGGCGTTATCAATAGTCCTGATGATGCTAGAAAAGCAGTGAGACAACGTTATAAAAATGGCGCAGATTTAATTAAAATTACTGCAACAGGTGGTGTGTTGAGTGTTAGTAAAAATGGAGTTAACCCACAGTTTACACAAGAAGAAGTTAATGAAATTGTTAAAACAGCTAATGAATATGGAATGAGCGTTGCTGCTCATGCTCATGGTGTTGAAGGTATGAAACGCGCTATAAAAGCTGGTGTGCAAACCATTGAACATGGCTCTTTAATGGATTTGGAAACTGCTCAACTCATGAAACAATATGGCACCTATTTGGTACCTACACTATCTGCAGGTCGTTATGTTGCTGGAAAAGCAGATGTACCTAATTACTATCCTGAAATTATTGTTCCTAAAATTAAATTGATAGATGCTCAACTTAAAAAAACCTTTGCAATGGTTCAAAAGGAAGGCGTGAATATTGCTTTTGGTACTGATGCTGGTGTTTTTCCTCATGGAGAAAATGCTAAGGAATTTGGCTATATGGTAGAAACAGGTTGGTCTCCTATGTTTGCTATTCAATCAGCTACGATTACGAATGCGAAATTGTTGGATATGGAAAATGAGTTAGGACAATTACAACCTGGCTTTATTGCTGATATTGTTGCCACAAACGAAGATCCTACCAAAAACATCAAGACTACTGAAAATGTTGTGTTTGTGATGAAAGAAGGCAAAATCTATAAAAAATAGCAAAATTTCAATTCAGTATTCGTTAATAAATTTTGCCCATAGTTGCCAATATCACAACTATATGCTCATATTATTATGAATATCTTAATCAACAGATTGATTAACAATGATTTAATACTATAAACTTGGAATTGGTTGTTATCATTCGTTCCTTTGCATCATAATGATAAATGATTTATAATGAAATTGATTAGTATTAAAAGAGAGACTAAACCTGAAACTAGGTTTACAAGAAAAATGGGAGCTTTGTCTATAAAGGTGACTTACATTAAAAAGCAATTTTTAAATATTCCTTTTAAAACACTTCATAAATATAGAGAAACCTATTATGGTGAAGTGAAAGATTGTGAAGATTGCGTTTTAGCTAAATAATAAAAAAGCCTCTAGATTGTCTAGAGGCTTTTTTTATTCCTTTATATTTTCTTTTTTACGATATAAAAAACTAGCAACTAAAATCATTATCATTCCTGTAGAAACAGACACATCTGCAATATTAAAGATTCCTGTTCTAAATTTCCAACCAAAATCAAGGTGAAGAAAATCAGTAACCCAACCATAAGCAAACCGATCATATACATTCGCTATTCCACCACCAATAATGCAGCAAAATCCAATGAGAGACATGTTATCAATAGTTTTATCTCTTATAATATGAATCACAACCAAGCCTAACACAATCACTGGAAGTATCAGTAATAGAATGGTTCTCCAAGGATCTGTTAAATCACTTCCCATTCCTAAGAAAGCACCTTCGTTTTTAACGTTATGCAATGTAAATACTTGTCCAAAAATGGAAGATTGAGAACCTTCAGAAACATTAGCTCTAACCCAAAATTTTGAAATTTGATCAATAGCAATGTTAACGATAATGAGTAGACTGATAAAAGCTGTACGAGATAATTTCATTAAGCTTCGGTTTGCAATGTTGCTGAAGACGTTTCTGCTTCAGAATTGATTTTTTTAACTAAGCCTTGCAGTACTTTTCCTGGGCCAACTTCAGTGAAATGAGTGGCGCCATCAGCAATCATTTGTTGTACAGATTGTGTCCAACGAACAGGAGCTGTTAATTGTGAAATTAAATTGGCTTTTATTTCATTTTCATCAGTTACAGCACTTGAAGTAACATTTTGATAAATTGGGCAATTTGGTTTGCTAAAGGTTGTATTTTCAATGGCGGCAGCCAATTCTTCTCTAGCTGGTTCCATCATTGGAGAGTGAAAGGCTCCACCAACTGGCAGCACCAAAGCACGTCTTGCTCCTTCAGCTTTTAAGGCTTCGCAAGCTGCATTTACTGCTTCAACTTCGCCGGAAATGACTAATTGCCCTGGGCAATTATAGTTTGCAGCAACGACAACACCTTTAGTAGTTGCGCAAATTTTTTCAACCACATCATCATCCAAACCTAACACAGCTGCCATAGTACTTGGCTGAATTTCGCATGCTTTTTGCATTGCCAAAGCACGCTGCGAAACCAAGCGCAAACCATCTTCAAAGGTTAATGCTCCAGCAGCAACCAATGCCGAAAATTCACCTAAGGAATGACCAGCAACCATATCTGGTTTAAAACTGTCGCCTAAGGTTTTTGCTAAAATAACTGAGTGTAAAAAAATGGCTGGTTGCGTGACTTTAGTTTCTCTTAAATCTTCAGCAGAGCCTTCAAACATAATGTCTGTGATTGGAAACCCTAAAATTTCGTTAGCTTTTTCAAAAAGGTCTTGGGCCAATGGCGAGTTTTCGTAAAGGTCTAAACCCATTCCTGTGAATTGAGCTCCTTGACCTGGAAAAATATATGCGTTCATGTGTTTTATTTAAGTGCAAAAATAGGAATATTTTTTTTAGAAGTTAAACCACTGCCTGTTAGATATTAGAATATAGACTTTTAGAATCTGTATGTTCTGAAAACTGCGACTGAGACTGAAAACTCTATACACATGCAGCTTCTGCACAGCGTTCGCCATCCATTGCAGCAGAAACAATGCCTCCAGCATAACCACCACCTTCACCACAAGGAAATAAATTATATATCTCTGGATGCTGTAGATTTTCATTTCTTGGGATATTTACTGGTGAAGAGGTTCTGGACTCCACGCCAATCACATTGGCTTCAGAAGTGTAGTACCCTCTCATTTTTTGACCAAAGGCTTCAAACCCTTTTCGTAACCTGCTACCAATTAATTTAGGTAATAACGAATGTAAAGGCGCTGATTTTATTCCTGGTTGATATGATGTTGGATTTAAATCTCTTGACAGATTGCCTTCAACAAAATCTGTGAGTCGTTGTGCTGGAGCAGTTTGTGTTCGTCCTCCAGAGGTAAAGGCCAATCGCTCTAAAGTCTTTTGATATTCCAAACCTTTTAAGGCTCCAAAATGCTCAAATTTTGGGATGTCTTTATCAACATTAATTTCAACCACAATGCCTGAGTTGGCAAATTCATTATTTCGCTTTGAAGGCGACATACCATTAACAACCACTTCGCCATTAGCTGTTGCTGCTGGTACAATAAATCCGCCAGGACACATGCAAAACGAATACACACCTCTTTCATTCACTTGCTGCACCAAACTGTAAGCAGCAGCAGGAAGTAACTCATCTCTTTTTCCAATGCAATGATATTGAATAGAGTCGATAATGTGTTGTGGATGTTCCACACGAACTCCCATGCAAAGGACTTTGCTTGTAAGGCAATCTTCTTTTTGTCTAACAAGTAGAAAATATCTCTTGCCGAATGTCCTGTGGCTAAAATAACTTTTTTAGTAACAAGTTCTTTTCCGTTTTGAAGCAGAATGGCTTTTATATTGTTGTCTTTTATAATGAAATCGACAACTCGACTTTCAAAATGAATTTCGCCACCAAATTGTAAAATGGTCTCTCTAATATTCTGAACCACTTTAGGTAATTTGTTGGTGCCAATGTGTGGATGTGCATCAATTAAAATCTGTTCTGTAGCACCATGAAAAACTAAGTTTTCAAAAATGCGTCTAACATCGCCTCGTTTTAAACTTCGAGTGTATAATTTTCCGTCAGAATAGGTGCCTGCACCACCTTCGCCAAAACAATAATTGGAATCTTCATTCACAAAATGATCTTGATTAATGGCACGTAAATCGCGTCGTCTATGTTGCACATTTTTACCACGTTCTAACACAATGGGTTTAAAACCTAACTCTATACAACGCAAAGCCGCATACATGCCAGCTGGACCAAAACCTATGATATGAATGGGTTTGGCATTGGACACATCTTTATAATCAAATTGGTACTCAGAGGTTTCAGGCAAAGGTTCTTTTATAAAAACAGAGACTTTGTAATTGAACTTGATTTTAGGTTTTCTGGCATCAATGGATTTTCGAAGAATTTTGATGCCTGAAATATCAGTTTGTAGAACATTTAAGAATTCAGAAGACTTCTTAAGCAGAATATCTTGAATTTTTTCTTCTTCCAAGGAAATACGAAGCTGAATATCTCTAACCATAGCGCAAAATTAGGTATATTTAGTAAGTAAAAAATGATAATTAAGAATAAAGATGGAGTTTACCTTAACAACAACAATAAAAGCCACTGCAAAACAGATTTATAAATCTTGGCTGAGTACGCAAGGACATACAAAAATGACTGGTGGTGTTGCCTTTGTGTCTGATAAAGTTGGCGACAAATTCACAGCTTGGGAAGATTATATAACAGGCGAAAATTTAGTGTTGGAACCTTATCATAGAATTGTACAATCGTGGCGAAGTACAAATTTTGAAGACCACGAACCAGATTCTCAAATAGAAATCACACTGACTGAAAACAAAGATGAAACCACCTTAACTTTAAAGCATAGCAATGTGCCAGAATCTGGTGAGCATTATAAAAAGGGTTGGTATGAACATTATTTTCAACCTATGAAACGTTATTTTGAGATGCTGAGTTAGAGATAATGGTTTGGGCTATAGTTTCGTTGCGTGAAAACCCGTTAGGATTTTCCGCCGAAAACCGAAGATAACAAATTTGCAATAACCTTAAGTAAGACGTTGTTACCCAACGTTTTTATTTTATTTTTCCTATTTTCTTTAAAATCAAAAGTGTGGTTGCTAATAAAATTCCGACTCCAATTGCTAAATATCCACCGTATTTATCCTTGTTGCCACGAATAAAATATGCCTCGCCATCTTTGTCTATAAATTGCACAGTTTTATTAAACCTTAAATCTCGATTTTTCTGTAACGGTGTTTTGTCATCATAAAAAACTGTAACCTCATCTCCGAGTTTTAATTTATCTAATTGTTCAAATTTTGGCCCGAAATCACCAGAAGCTTGTCCAACAAAAACATCAAATATAAGAGGGAAATCTACAATATGAATAAATCGGTGGTCTCCTTTATTTCTATAGTTTATTTCTTGAAATGTTTTATCAAAATAGTCAATTTGACCTGTTACATTATTAAATTCCGTTTTCTCTTTCGTTCCACGAATTGATAGATAAATTCCAAATCCGATGATTAATAAACAAGTGAGAATTGATTTTTTAAAAATCGGTTGTTGTTCTTTTTTTGTCATAAGGTGTGTAATTGTTCAAATGTTTGGGTAACTTAAAGCGTGTATTGAATATTTAATGCTTCGATAAACTCAGTACAAGTGTTCCATACACGGCATAGTTAGTCATTTTTTACTAGAAAATCAAGATTATCGCCTTTCATAAGTTAAAAACGAAAACGAGTAGTCATGGTCTTCATCTTTACCATGAAAGGTGTTGCTAGTTTCTTTCCAAAGAGAACTATCTATTTTAGGAAAAAAAGTATCTGCTTCAAAGGAGTGATGCACTCTGGTGAGTTCAATTTTATCAGCCAAAAGCATAGCTTGTTTGTATATTTCGCCACCACCAATTACAAAAGGTTGTTTGTCATTTCTGGCAGCGTCAATAGCATCTTCTAGGTTATTCACCACAATAACACCATCTGGAACCTTGTAATTTTCTTGTCTGGAAATAACAATATGCGTTCTGTTTGGTAAGGGTTTTGGGAAACTTTCAAAGGTTTTGCGCCCCATAATAATATGGTGACCATTGGTTAAGCTCTTAAAGCGTTTTAAGTCGTCACTTAAATGCCAAATGAGTTGGTTGTCTTTGCCAATAGCATTGTTTTCGCCTGCTGCAACAATAATGGTTAGTTCAGAGGTTTTTTTTTTGGAGGTTTCTTCTATGGCTTTCTCGATCGTTTTTTCAGCATTAGCTTCGGTGTACGCTTGGTTTTGAGCCATTAACTTTTCTTCCTTTAAGAAGCCTTCTTTAAGTTTTTCTATGCGTTGTTGTTGTTTGGCCACTAATTTGTCAAGCTGTTGCTTTTCCCAATTTTTCCCCATGAATTTATGGGTAACAAACACATTAAAAACATGATAAACAAAGAAAAATAGCCAAGCAAAAATGGCATATACAAACCAATCAATCCCAAAAAACTGAACGCCTTTACCTATGCCCAAAACAGTATTGGCTAAGATTAGAAACACAGCACCAATTAAAAAAATGACAAAGTGAATGTATAGACGCTTTTTTTGGCGAATGCGTCGTTGTGCATTTTCAATAAGCTCTAATTGCTCTTTATCAATTTGAGGTGTTTGCTTTTTCTTTCCGAACATAATCTAAACAATTGTAAGCGTAAAGATAATCCTTTTTTAAACAGCAACCACACCTTTAATGTGTGGATAAGGATCGTAATTTTCTAGAGTGAAATCGCCAAATGTAAAGGCAAAGATGTCTTTTATTTCTGGATTTAATGTCATGGTTGGCAATGCTCTTGGTTCTCTAGACAGTTGTAATTCCAGCTGTTCTAAATGGTTGCTGTAAATATGAGCATCACCAAAAGTATGGATAAATTCTCCTGCTTCATAGCCACAAACTTGAGCCATCATCATCGTAAATAAAGCATACGACGCAATATTAAAAGGTACTCCTAAAAAGATGTCTGCACTGCGTTGGTACAATTGGCAAGACAACTTGCCATTAGCCACATAAAATTGAAAAAACGCATGACAAGGAGGTAAGGCGGCTTTGCCATTGGCTACATTTTCACTAAATGATTTTGAGGTATCTGGTAACACAGAAGGATTCCAAGCAGACACTAACATACGTCTACTATCAGGATTGGTTTTTAGTGTTTCAATTACTTCTTTTATTTGGTCAATCTCATCACTGTTCCAATTTCTCCATTGGTGTCCGTAAACTGGCCCAAGGTCACCATTCTCATCAGCCCATTCGTTCCAAATTCTAACGCCATTTTCAGTTAGGTAATTAATATTGGTATCGCCTTTTAAAAACCATAACAATTCGTGAACAATAGATTTTAAGTGTAATTTTTTAGTGGTCACCATTGGGAAACCTTCACTCAAATCAAAACGCATTTGATAACCAAACACACTTTTGGTTCCAGTTCCAGTTCGGTCAGATTTTTCATTTCCATGTTCTAAAACATGCTTTACGAGGTCGTGATATTGTTTCATAATATTTCCCACGAAAGCGGGAATCTTTTTCAATTATACTTGATTTTATTCGCGGTGTTAAATTTCTTGAATTAGATGCTTCAACTGCGCCCAGCATGACAAAATTTATCAGCGCTTAAAAGTAAAAAAAAACAGCAAATCATAAAGAAGGATGCTTTTTAATTATATAAAAAGTTATTAACTATAAGATGTGTAAGATTCCTGTTTTCACAGGAATTAGATTATCCTATTATCATTCCAGCAATGGTAGCTGAAAGTAGAGAAGCAATAGTACCTCCAATTAAGGCTTTAAGGCCAAATTCAGATAAGGTTTTTCGCTGTCCTGGTGCTAAAGAACCTATACCACCAATTTGGATGCCAATGGATGCAAAATTTGCAAAACCACAAAGCATATAAGTGGCCATGATTACCGACTTTTCATGAGTTAAATGCAAAACGTTACCTATGTCTTTTAATTGAGCGAGTTGAATATATCCTATAAATTCACTTGCTACTAGTTTGACACCAAGCAATTGTCCCATTAAGGCTATGTCTTCTTTTGCAACACCAATAAGCCACATTAGAGGTGCAAATAAATAACCGAGTAAAAATTCTAATGAAAGACTCTTATATATCGTATTTTCTACAATCCAACTATTAAGAGTTGTAACATCACCAATCCAACCTAAAATGCCATTAAACATTGCTATAAATGCTAGAAAAACCAATAACATGGCACCAACATTAACAGCTAAACGTAATCCTTCTGAAGTTCCGTTAGCTATTGCATCTAAGATATTAGATCCTATGTTATCTTGGGTTACTTTTATTTCAGAATCAATTTTTTCGGTTTGAGGATACAGAATCTTTGAAATCACTACAGCACCTGGAGCTGCCATAACAGAAGCAGCTAATAAATGTTTGGCGTAAAAAATCTCCATGACTGGATCACCTGCTCCCAAAAACTTAATATAGGCTGCTAATACGCCTCCTGCAACTGTTGCCATTCCTCCTATCATCACTAAAAGCATTTCGGACCTATTCATTTTTTCTAAATAGGCTTTAATCATCAAGGGTGATTCTGTTTGACCAAGAAAGATATTTCCAGCAACACTTAAGCTTTCTGCACCTGAAATTTGAAGCAATTTGGTAAGCATCCACGCAAGGCCTTTAACTATTTTCTGGATGACTCCAAGATAAAACAAAACCGAAGTTAATGCTGAGAAGAATATAATGGTAGGGAGAATTGTAACTGCAAAATTAACAAGTGCATTATCAAGCTGATTTGAAATAAATGAGTTAAATAAAAACTCTGTTCCAGCCATTGTAAAGTTAAGAATGCTAACAAAAATACCGCCAACCCATTCAAATATTGCTTGTATGAAAGGCACTTTTAAAACACCTACTGCCAATAATAATTGTGCCGATAAACCAAGTCCGACAGTTCGCCAATTAATGGATTTTCTACTTTTACTAAGAACTATAGAAATTACTAGTAGTACAATCATTCCTAAAGCACCTCGTATTAAACTGCCTGCTGAGAATCCTTCACTTGGAATTATGTTGGTTGAAAAATCTTGAGCAAAAGTTGGGGAAATCACAAAAAAAATAGCAAAAAGAGCTAAGAAATATTTTTTCATATACATAATTTAATTGCGTTTCGAAATTTCGTCACGAAGTCTTGCGGCTGTTTCGTAGTCTTCGTTTGCTACTGCTTGATCAAGTAGGTTGTGCAGTTCTTCAAGCGTTTTGTCTTTAAAACCTGCAGGAGATTTGGTTTCAATTTCTTCGGCAAGGACTTCGTCCAATAAAATATTGTCATCTTTGGTTTCCTTGTCTTTGTCAGGATTCACTTTTAAATAAATTCCAGCTTTGTCCAAAATGTTTTTGTAGGTGAATATTGGTGCATCAAATCGCAAAGCAAGTGCTATGGCATCGCTAGTCCTAGCATCAATAATTTCTTCAATTTTATCGCGTTCACAAATTAAACTGGAATAAAAAACACCATCAACCAATTTGTGAATGATCACTTGTTTTACAACAATATCAAAACGATCAGAGAAATTTTTAAATAAATCGTGTGTGAGAGGTCTAGGAGGTTTAATTTCTTTTTCTAAAGCTATAGCAATAGATTGTGCTTCAAAAGCACCAATAACAATTGGTAATTTTCTATCTCCATCAACCTCGTTTAAAATGAGAGCATAAGCTCCATTTTGTGTTTGGCTATACGAAATGCCTTTTATGTTAAGACGTACTAAACTCATAATTATTAAAAGACAAAGAACTGTTTAAATTAGGACTTTACCAAACTGCCAAAGGCAGAATTAGATGTAATGCAATTTAAACAGTCCTTTTATCAATACAAGTTAAAAAAATTTAACCGTTTTGAGCTTTAAATTCTTTTAATTTTTCGATAAGTGTTGGTACAACTTCAAAAGCGTCACCTACAACGCCATAGTCTGCTGCTTTAAAAAATGGTGCTTCAGGATCAGTGTTTATAACTACTTTAACTTTAGATGCGTTAATTCCTGCTAAATGTTGAATTGCTCCTGAAATACCAATGGCAATATATAAGTTAGAAGCTACAGGTTTTCCTGTTTGTCCAACGTGTTCACTATGTGGTCTCCAACCTAAATCAGATACTGGTTTTGAGCAGGCTGTTGCTGCTCCTAAAACCTCAGCTAATTCTTCAATCATTCCCCAATTTTCAGGGCCTTTTAATCCACGACCACCTGAAACTACGATCTCAGCATCTGCAATAGATACTTTATCTGTTGCTTTATCAACGGATTCCACTTTTACATTTGATGAAGGTAAATTAGGAGAAAAGATTTCCATTGTGGCATTTCCTGATGCCTCTACCAATCCGAAAGAATTGTTTGAAACAGCAACGATTTTAATATCAGTGCTTATTTCTGTAAACGCAAATGCTTTGTTGGTAAACGCTGTGCGTTTTACTACAAACGGAGTTGTACTTGTTGGAAGTGCAATTACATTTGAAGCGTATCCTGCATCTAAACCAATGGCTAGTAAAGGCGCTAAATAAGTGCTATCTGATGTTGAACTTAATACGACAACTTTAGAGCCTTCAGAAGTTGCTGCTTGTTTAATTGCATCTGCATACACTTGGGCATCAAAACCATTGGTGTTTGAAATGTTCAATACTTTATCTACACCATACTTTCCTAATTCTGAAGCATCATTTGCATTAAATGTCACAGCTGTAACAGAAGTGCCTAATTGGTCAGCAACTGCTTTTCCGTAGGAAGCCACTTCCAGAGCTGATTTCTTGAATTTTCCTTGATCTGATTCTATATATACTAAAACTGACATAATATTCGCCCCATCTAACTTCCCCAAAGGGGAAGAACTTATCCTATGTGAGGTCAATAGGTTTTATATGTTACATTATTTATCTTTTGCTCCTCCCTTTTTGGGAGGTTGGGAGGGGCTTATATTACCTTAGCTTCGTTATGAAGTAAGTTTACTAATTCGCCTATATTATCTGGAGATACCAATTTAACAGTACCTTTTGGAGCAGGTTTTTCAAACTTAACCGAATTGGTTTCAGCATTTGCTCCAGTACTTTCAACTACTGTAAGTGGTTTTTGTCTCGCCATCATAATACCTCTCATGTTTGGGATACGCAAATCACTTTCTTCTACCAAGCCTTTTTGTCCTCCAATAACCAATGGAAGTGTGGTAGAAACAGTTTCTTTTCCACCATCAATTTCCCTTACAGCTTTTGCATTTGTACCATCAATTTCCAATCCAATGCACTTGTTTATAAAATTTGAATCTGTAAGTGCTGCAATCATACCAGGAACCATACCACCATTATAATCAATAGATTCACGACCAGCTATAACTAAGTCAAAACCTCTGTCTTTAATTACATTGGCAAGTTCTTTAGCAACGGCAAAACCGTCTTTGGCTTCTGCATTAATTCTAATGGCTTCATCTGCACCAATAGCTAAAGCTTTTCTTAAGGTTGGCTCTGTTTCTGGTCCACCAACATTGGCAACTGCAACAGATGCACCTTGTTTTTCTTTAAACCACATAGCTCTTGTAAGGCCAAATTCGTCATTAGGATTAATAACAAATTGCACACCATTAGTGTCAAATTTTGTATC
>JAGQYS010000027.1 GCA_020435965.1 Flavobacteriaceae bacterium
AGAATGCGACAACTCTTTAATTTGATTGCTTTTGATAAGGAAAGTGTGGATAAACGCAGATAGTTATGATATTTTAATAAAATATGCTAAAACTTAAATATATTTGTGTTTTAGTGTAAATAATATGCCTGAATTTAATAGTTACAATAGGATAAAAATTGTTCTAGCAGAAAAAAACAAGTCCAATAAATGGTTAGCAAAAAAGTTGGATATGAGTGAAACAACCGTGTCTAATTGGTGTACAAATCATAGACAACCATCGCTACCTACACTATTCAAAATAGCAAAGGCTTTAAACATGAATCCAAGAAATCTAATTAATTCATAGTGAGTAAATCAGAAGAAATACAAGCAAAATTACTCTTGGCCTTACAAAGCAACCCGCCAAATTTAGATGATATTGTTTCATTATCTACAGAATTGGCAAAGCTAGACCCTACAAATCAAAGATTTTACATTGATGCTAAAACTTTAATTCATTTGGGAAGAGATAGCATTAAAGATCATTCAACTGCTTTATTAGAGTTGGTGAAAAACAGCTATGATGCTGATGCCACAAAAGTAGATATTGAGATTTTCTCTGAAACTAAAGACATGATACGTGTCGCAGATAATGGTTTTGGTATGAAACCAGAGGAATTGAAGAATAGTTGGTTACGTGTTGGGTATTCAGGTAAAAGGGTTTCAACGAAAAGTAAGTTAGGACGCAGAAAAACTGGTGAAAAAGGAATTGGACGAATATCCACTGATAGACTAGGTTCAAAGCTAGAATTAAGAACAAAGTCTAAAGATGAAAAACTTATTGGTTTAAAAGTGAATTGGGACGATTTTGATGTAGAAGGAAAATCTCTTTCAGATATTCGTGTTCAAATTTTTGAGCCTAAAGAAATTAATTTACCCTTGGTTAACGGCAAACCATCAGCGACGGGTACGGAAATATTAATTGAAGAGCAACGTCAATCATGGACAAAGACTAATATTGAAAATCTTTTTCAAGAACTATCCGCACTAACACCGCCATTTGAGAATGTTGAAGATTTTCATATATCATTAGTTAATGATGTATACCCTCTTCCATCAGAGGAAATTAACTCAAATTACCTTGATGCAGCTGAAATTAAAATCGAAGCATATTATCCTGGTACAGGCACAGAAATAATTTACACTTATTGGGACAAATACAATGATAAAGAAGTAATTGAAAAAATTGAATGGTCAAACTTATTAACAAGAACAGGCATTGATACCACTAATTTAATTGATAATAAAATTAGATCTGGTTCAGTTACGATTAAACTTTATTTCTTTTTAAGAGAAAGTGCATCAGTAAAAGATTTTGAATTTAACTTAACCAAATTAAGAGAGTTTCTTGACAACAATGCTGGAATTAAAATATATCGTGACAGAATAGTTGTTAAACCTTACGGTTTTCCTAGTTCTCAATTTGGTTATGATTGGTTGGGGTTAGCAGATAGAAAAGCTAAAGATCCAGCTGGTATTAGTAGGTCTGCAAATTATAGTGTTACACCAAATCAATTAGTAGGTGCTGTTTTTATAGCTAGAGATTCTAATATAGAATTAGCTGATAGTGCTGCAAGAGAAGGATTGGTAGAATCAGAAGCTTTCTATGATTTAAAAAGCCTGGTAATGGGTACTATAAATATGCTTGAATCTTACAGAACCAGATTAATACCAAAAATTAATGAAGCCAAACGAAAATCACGTAGTAAAGAATCAAGAACGGAAAGAATAATAAAGGCTTTAAACAGTATTGAAAAGGACTTGTATAGCATCAATTTAGAAATCCAAAATAACTCTGATGTAGCTACTCACATTAAAGAGAGAGTACAAAAAAATGTAAACGATTTAAGTGGCACAACTGATAAAGTTGAAAAAACAATAACCGAACTTCTTAATTGGAACAGAACTTTAAGTGGTTTAGCAACAATAGGTATATCTTCTGCAGTTTTTGGACATGAAACTGAAGGTTCTATAACTCAACTCAAAGGATCTGTAATGGCTGCAAAACTTGCATTGTCTAGAAAAGTTCCTAATGTAGAGGATGCAATAGTGGAAATCGAAAAAGCTGTAAAATCGTCGAAAAGAGTTGCTGCATGGGGTGCGTATGCCCTAACAAGAGTTCAAAGAGAAAAGCGTAATAAAAAAAATGTAAATATTGCTAAAATCATACAGTCTGTCGTTAATGAGTTAGAACCGGCATATAAAGCTGCTTCAATAAGTATTAATACAGAACTCAAAGATATTTATACATATACGTTTCAAATGGATATTGAAACAGTTTTGATTAACCTTTTGACTAATGCTTATACCGCTGCTACCCTGAAGTCCGGTAAGAGATTGATAGTTGTTAGATTAATAGAAGAAGACTTGAAGGAGCCAAAAAAATTAGTAGAAAATGGATATTCTCTCATTGTTTCTGATTCTGGACCAGGTGTTTCTAAAGAATTTGAACATAGGCTATTTGAACCGCTTTTTTCAACTAAAGTAAATCCAACGCAGGGTAGTAAGAGTATTGGTACTGGTCTTGGACTTACGGTTGTGAATTCTATAGTAAACGATTTAAACGGTAATATTTCTTTTGATAAAGACCCTGTGTTAAAAGGTGCTAGATTTAAAATTTGGCTTCCAAAAGAAAGAAAACAAAGAAATTAGTATGAGTAAAATAGGTATCATAGATGATGATAAAGCGCAAAGAGAAACATTAAAATCTATTCTTGAATCTCATTTAGAAAATTTTGATTCTAGTATTGAAGTGGTTGATACGTTTCCTTTTCCTGATGATTCAATAGCTCAATACAAAGATTGGGTAGAGCAAAATGATATAGTTTGCTTAATATTTGATGAACAAATGCATAATGATTCTGAAGAAGGAAAAGGTCCTGTTGGGTATAGAGGGAATCAGCTTGTTTTAGAGATAAGGAAGTACTTTAAAGATATTCCCATCTATGTAATTACATCGCACAAAAACGATGATGACTTACAAGAAAGGTTTAGTGAGTTTGAAGATATAATAGGTAGAGAAGAATTTATTAATGAAGGAGAGAAATATGTAAAGAGGTTTATTCGCGCAAGTCAAAGTTTTTTAGATGAAAATATTTCAGAGCTTTCAGAATTGAAGCATTTGTCAGAGTTAGTAGCATCTGGTAAGAGTGACGAAAATGATTTAATACGTTTAAAAGCCTTACAACTTAAACTAAATGTTCAAATAGATAGTGGTTTAGGTGAAAGGAAGGATTGGTTAGATGAGTATGAAAGTAAAATTCAATTTTTAGAAGAGCTTCAGAAGAAAATTGAAAATAAAATCAAGGAGTAGTGAATTGGAAACTTATAGTTAAAGATAAGGCTAATCAACCGGAAAAAGGAACATATACAGATTGGAAAGAGCAAATAGCAAAAGAGTGTTTTTTTCAATGCATTTATTGTTCAATTAATGAAGCACAATTTGGAGGCATTGACCATTATCACATTGAGCATTATAAGCCAAAATCAATTGAAAGATTTAAAGCTTTAGAGAATGATATTTGCAACTTATTCTATAGCTGTCCAATATGCAACAGGTTTAAGAGTAATGACTGGCCAAATGATGCAGATGATTTAGATATAATTTGTTATCCAGATCCCTCTGAATATAATTATTCAGAATTATTTGATGTTAGTAGTGATGATTATAAAGTTAATGGCAAATATGTTAGTACCAGATATATGACAGAAAGGCTTTATTTAAATCGACCTCAATTGTTGTATGAAAGACGTGAAACAGTTTTGCAGCAAAGAGCAGAAAATGTTACGAAAGCTATTGAGGCGCTGCAAGAAGTGATAGATACACAAGAGTTATTAAAGGAATCTAATAAAGGAGTAATTGAATTGCTTAAGACAACCCAAAAACGAAATAATATAAGACCATACAAATTGGCTGAAATTAGAAAATGAATAAAAAAAGCATAGGCTCATATTACACACCTCTAAATTTAGCAAAATTTATTGCGGATTATTGTTTGTCTCAAATAGATAAGCTTAATATCTCTGTGCTTGAGCCAAGTGTTGGTGATGGCAATTTTGTACAGGCTATAAATGAAATTGAAACATTAAATAATTTCAATAAAATTAATTTAACCATAGTTGAACGAGAAAAAGAAGAATTAAAAAAGGCAAAGAATAAGAATACTGCTGCTTCCGTAAAAATATCCGCTTTAAATAAAGATTATCTGAATTTTCACTCTGAAAGCAAAAAGAAATTTTCTGCTATCCTGGGAAACCCACCTTATGTAAAAAGTAATTACCTCACTGATGAGCAAAAAGCACTAGCTAAAGAAATTCATTTAGAGCAAAACCTTGCTGATAGAAAAATAAATAACATTTGGACATCATTTCTTGTTAGCGGTATTTCTAAATTACAGAAAGATGGTCTTTTAGCTTTTGTGCTTCCACTAGAACTGTTACAAGTAAAGTTTACAGAAGAAATTAGAGATTTGCTTAAAATGTCTTTTGAGCGTATCGAGATTTTTATGTTTGACGAGCTTCAATTTTTGGAGTGTAAAGGTCAAGATACAGTATTGTTAATTGGCTATAAAAAGCATAAAGTACCAGGTACATTTTATACAACAATCAAATCAATGGATGAGCTTCAAAATAGAAGTTTCAGATTGTATAGTAATGAAAGTGTGTCTGAATCTAGTAAAAAATGGACACATCATTTCATAACGCCAGAAGAACATACATTTCTTGAGAACATAAAAAAAGATTTAAGTCTTGTTTCTGATTATGTAGATAATAAAGCAGGTATAGTTACTGCTGCCAATAATTATTTTATTGTAGATAAAGAAACTTTAGATAAATATGGTTTAGAGGAATATGCAAAACCAATAGTACAAAAAGGTTTTTTTGTTAATGGATCTGTATCTTTTAATAGGTATGATTATTCAAAGTTAATTAAGGAAAATAAGCCCGCTTTTTTATTGGACTTTAATAATTTGGATGTTGAAAATATTCCTTCTAATGTACAGGATTATATAGATTTAGGTGAACTGGAAGAGCTTCAGGACAGATTCAAATGTAAACAAAGAGACCATTGGTATCAAGTGCCCAATATTGCTAAACAATCAAAAGCTTTTTTCTTTAAACGTGCTCACGAATATCCAAAGCTATTAAAGAATGAAGCAAATGTATTTGTAACAGATAGCGCTTATAATGTTACCATTAAAGATGATTACAACTTAAATGATTTTATATTCTCATTTTATAACTCATTAACATTGGCTTTTGCAGAATTGGAAGGACGTTACTATGGTGGTGGTGTTTTAGAGCTTACACCAAATGAATTTAGAGTATTGCCTATTCCAATGGCTACTCACAACGATTTTACCTCGTACAAAAAAGACTTTAAGGGCAAAAATGATATTGAAGATGTTTTAT
>JAGQYS010000028.1:0-187 GCA_020435965.1 Flavobacteriaceae bacterium
GGACAACCTAAAGACTACTAAAAATAAAAACTACAACGAACCTTTATGAAAAATGAAAAACCACATATCATTGTTGAAAAAGGTGTCCAATACAAACTTGGCGAGTTAAAAGACAATTGTATTCAGTATGATTTCAAAAGCATACTTATTTACCTCGATGCAAAAGGAAAGTTGTTATTTGGCAAAA
>JAGQYS010000028.1:238-864 GCA_020435965.1 Flavobacteriaceae bacterium
TGTTGTACAAGTTGTGTATCTATTTTATCCGTGATTTTGAAGCTTGTGAAAAACTAAATATCGACCCAAACAAAGGCATTCTGCTATCAGGTCCTGTAGGTTGTGGAAAAACCAGTTTAATGAAGTTATTAAGGCACATCGTACCACATCATAAACCGTATGAGCTAATTCCAGCAAGAAACATCACGTTTGCTTTCAACAATATTGGCTACAAAACCATTCAAGAATACGGGAACAGTAATTTCTATTGCTTTGATGATTTAGGCGTAGAAACAACCGGCAGACATTTTGGTAAAGACTGCAACGTAATGGGCGAAATCCTTTTATCGCGTTACGATTTATTTCTTCAGCGAAAAATAAGAACTCACGCAACAACAAACCTAAACGCACAAGAACTCGAAGAAAAATACGGAAACAGAGTACGTTCCAGAATGCGACAGCTCTTCAATTTGATAGCTTTTGATAAGGAAAGTTTAGATAAACGCAGATAGTTAAGATATTTTAATAAAATATGCTAAAACTTAAATATATTTGTGTTTTAGTGTAAATAATATGCCTGTATTTAATAGTTACAATAGGATAAAAATTGTTCTAGCAGAAAAAAACAAGTCCAATAAATGGTTGGC
>JAGQYS010000028.1:959-2376 GCA_020435965.1 Flavobacteriaceae bacterium
CCTACACTATTCAAAATAGCAAAGGTTTTAAACATGAATCCAAGAAATCTAATTAATTCATAGTGAGTAAATCAGAAGAAATACAAGCAAAATTACTCTTGGCCATACAAAGTAACCCGCCAAATTTAGATGATATTGTTTCATTGTCTACAGAATTGGCAAAGCTAGACCCTACAAATCAAAGATTTTATATTGATGCTAAAACTTTAATTCATTTAGGAAGAGATAGTATTAAAGATCATTCAACTGCTTTACTAGAATTAGTGAAAAATAGTTATGATGCTGATGCCACAAAAGTAGATATTGAGATTTTCTCTGAAACTAAAGACATAATACGTGTCGCTGATAATGGTTTTGGCATGAAACCAGAGGAATTGAAGAATAGCTGGTTACGAATTGGGTATTCAGGTAAAAGGGTTTCAACGAAAAGTAAATTAGGACGTAGAAAAACTGGTGAAAAAGGAATTGGACGTATATCCACTGATAGACTAGGTTCAAAACTAGAATTGAGAACAAAATCTAAAGATGAAAAACTTATAGGTTTAAAAGTCAATTGGGATGACTTTGATGTTGAAGGTAAATCTCTTTCAGATATTCATGTTCAAATTTTTGAGCCGGAAGAAATCAATTTACCTCTAACTGATGGTAAACCTTCGGCAACGGGTACGGAAATATTAATTGAAGAGCAACGTCAATCATGGACAAAGACAAATATTGAAAATCTTTTTCAAGAACTATCTGCCTTAACACCGCCTTTTGAAGATGTTCAAGATTTTCATATTTCTTTAGTTAACGATGTTTATCCTCTTCCATCAGAAGAAATTAACTCAAATTATCTTGATGCAGCTGAAATTAAAATTGAAGCTTATTATCCTGGTACAGGTACAGAAATAATTTATACTTACTGGGACAAGTACAATGATAAAGAAGTTATTGAAAAAATTGAATGGTCTAACTTATTAACAAGAACAGGTATTGATACCACTAATTTAATTGAAAATAAAATTCGATCTGGTTCAGCTACTATTAAACTTTATTTCTTTTTAAGAGAAAGTGCATCAGTAAAAGATTTTGAATTTAATCTAACCAAATTAAGAGAGTTTCTCGATAACAATGCTGGTATAAAAATATATCGTGACAGAATAGTTGTTAAACCTTATGGCTTCCCTAGTTCTCAATTTGGGTATGATTGGTTAGGATTAGCTGATAGAAAAGCTAAAGATCCAGCTGGTATTAGTAGGTCTGCAAATTATAGTGTTACACCAAATCAATTAGTAGGTGCTGTTTTTATAGCTAGAGATTCTAATGTAGAATTAGCGGATAGTGCTGCAAGAGAAGGGTTGGTAGAATCAGAAGCTTTTTATGATTTAAAAAGTTTGGTAATGGGTACTATAAATATGCTTGAGTCTTACAGAAC
>JAGQYS010000028.1:2454-4733 GCA_020435965.1 Flavobacteriaceae bacterium
AGAACTGAACGAATAATAAAAGCTTTAAATAGTATTGAAAAGGATTTGTATAGCATCAATTTAGAGATTCAAAATAACTCTGATGTAGCTAATCACATTAAAGAGAGGGTTCAAAAAAATGTAAATGATTTAAGTGGTACAACTGATAAAGTTGAAAAAACAATTACAGAACTTCTTAATTGGAATAGAACCTTAAGTGGTTTAGCAACAATAGGTATATCCTCTGCGGTTTTTGGTCATGAAACGGAAGGTTCTATAACTCAACTTAAAGGTTCTGTAATGGCAGCAAAACTTGCATTATCTAGAAAAATTCCGAAAGTTGATGATGCGATAGTAGAAATCGAAAAAGCTGTAAAATCATCGAAAAGAGTTGCTGCATGGGGTGCTTACGCATTAACAAGAGTTCAAAGAGAAAAACGTAATAAAAAAAATGTAAATATTGCTAAAATTATACAGTCTGTCGTTAATGAGTTAGAACCGGCATATAAAGCTGCTTCAATAAGCATTAATACAGAACTTAAAGATATTTATACATATACGTTTCAAATGGATATTGAAACAGTTTTAATTAACCTTTTAACAAATGCTTATACCGCTGCTACTTTGAAGTCTGGTAAGAGATTGATAGAAGTTAGATTAATTGAAGAAGACTTGAAGGAACCAAAAAAATTGATTGAAAATGGATATTCTCTCATTGTTTCTGATTCTGGTCCAGGTGTTTCTAAAGAGTTTGAGCACAGGCTATTTGAACCGCTTTTTTCAACTAAAGTAAATCCAACACAAGGCAGTAAGAGTATTGGTACTGGTCTTGGTCTTACAGTCGTCAATTCTATAGTAAACGATTTAAACGGTAATATTTCTTTTGATAAAGACCCTGTATTAAAAGGAGCTAGGTTTAAAATTTGGCTTCCAAAAGAAAGAAAACAAAGAAATTAGTTATGAGTAAAATAGGCATCATAGATGATGATAAAGAGCAAAGAGAAACGTTAAAATCAATTCTTGAATCTCATTTAGAAAATTTTGATTCTAGTATTGAGGTGGTTGATACATTTCCTTTTCCTGATGATTCAATAGCTCAATACAAAGATTGGGTAGAGCAAAATGATATAGTTTGTTTAATTTTTGATGAACAAATGCATAATGATTCTGAAGGAGGAAAAGGTCCTGTCGGTTATAGAGGAAATCAGCTCGTTTTAGAGATAAGAAAATATTTTAAAGATATTCCAATCTATGTAATAACGTCACATAAAAACGATGATGACTTACAGGAAAAGTTTAGTGAGTTTGAAGATATAATAGGTAGAGAAGAATTTATTAATGATGGTGAGAAATATGTAAAGAGGTTTATTCGTGCAAGTCAAAGTTTTTTAGATGAAAATATTTCAGAGCTTTCAGAATTAAAGCATTTGTCAGAGTTAGTAGCATCAGGTAAGAGTGACGAAAATGATTTAATACGTTTGAAAGCGTTACAACTTAAACTAAATGTTCAAATAGACAGCGGTTTAGGAGAAAGAAAGGATTGGCTAGATGAGTATGAAAGTAAAATTCAATTTTTAGAAGAGCTTCAGAAGAAAATTGAAAATAAAATCAAGGAGTAGTGAATTGGAAACTTATAGTTAAAGACAAGGCTAATCAACCGGAAAAAGGAACATATACAGATTGGAAAGAGCAAATAGCAGAAGAGTGTTTTTTTCAATGTATTTATTGTTCAATAAATGAAGCACAATTTGGAGGTATTGACCATTATCATATCGAGCATTATAAACCAAAATCAATTGAAAGATTTAAAGCTTTAGAAAATGATATTTGTAACTTATTTTATAGCTGTCCTATATGCAATAGGTTTAAGAGCAATGACTGGCCCAACGATGCAGATGATTTAGATATAATTTGTTATCCAGATCCTTCTGAATACAATTATTCGGAATTGTTTGAGGTAAGTAGTGATGACTATAAAGTCAATGGTAAGTATGTTAGTACTAGATATATGACAGAAAGACTTTATTTAAATCGCCCACAATTGTTGTATGAAAGGCGTGAAACAGTTTTGCAGCAAAGAGCAGAAAATGTTACGAAAGCTATCGAGGCGCTGCAAGAAATGATAGATACACAAGAGTTATTAAAGGAGTCTAATAAAGGTGTAATAGAGTTACTAAAGACAACTCAAAAACGAAATAATATAAGACCATACAAATTGGCTGAAATTAGAAAATGAATAAAAAAAGTATAGGTTCATATTACACACCTCTTAATCTAGCAAAATTTATTGCTGATTACTG
>JAGQYS010000029.1 GCA_020435965.1 Flavobacteriaceae bacterium
ACATTGAAATCCCATTTTAAATCGTCCACAATTTTTTTGGCAATTTCTGGTAAGCCATCCTTTTTTACCAATGGTAAAATAGCTGCTTTTACAGGAGCCAAAACTGCTGGTAATTTTAAAACGGTTCGTGTTGTGTTATTGTCTAAATCTTCTTCAACTAATGCGTTTGAAAATACTGCTAAAAACATTCTATCTAATCCAATTGAAGTTTCAAGAACATAAGGTGTATAACTTGCATTGTCTTCATGATCAAAATACTGTAATTTCTTTCCTGAAAATTCTTCATGTTGCTTTAAATCGAAATCGGTTCGGGAGTGAATTCCTTCCAATTCTTTAAACCCAAATGGAAATTTAAATTCAATATCTGTTGCAGCATCTGCATAATGCGCTAGTTTTTCATGGTCATGGAAACGATAATTATCTTCACCTAAGCCAAGAGATAAATGCCATTTCATTCTATTTTCTTTCCAATAATCAAACCATTCTTTTTGAGTTCCTGGTTTGATGAAAAACTGCATTTCCATTTGTTCAAATTCACGCATTCTAAAAATAAACTGTCTTGCAACAATTTCATTTCTAAAGGCTTTTCCTGTTTGAGCAATACCAAACGGAATTTTCATACGTCCTGTTTTTTGAACATTTAGGAAGTTTACAAAAATACCTTGCGCAGTTTCAGGACGTAAATATAAATCCATAGCAGTTTCTGCAGAAGCACCTAGTTTAGTGCCAAACATCAGGTTAAACTGTTTTACATCTGTCCAGTTTCGGCTACCTGTTAAAGGATCTGCTATTTCCAATTCTTCAATTAAGGCTTTTATATCTGCTAAATCTTCTGCTTCCAAAGATTTTGCCATTCTTGACAGTGTTGTATCAATTTTTTCCTGATACCCTAAAACACGTTGGTTGGTAGAAACAAATTCTTCTTTATTAAAAGCATCACCAAAACGTTTTTCGGCTTTTGCAACTTCTTTATCAATTTTAGCTTCAATTTTAGCACAGTAATCTTCAATTAAAACATCTGCGCGATAGCGTTTCTTAGAGTCTTTATTATCTATTAAAGGGTCGTTAAACGCATCAACGTGACCTGAAGCTTTCCAAGTGGTTGGGTGCATAAAAATAGCAGCATCTATTCCAACTATATTATCGTGCATTTGCACCATGGCTTTCCACCAATAATCACGAATGTTCTTCTTTAATTCTGCTCCATTTTGTGCATAGTCATAAACTGCACTTAGTCCATCATAGATTTCACTACTTTGAAATACGTAACCATACTCTTTTGCATGAGAGATTACCTTTTTAAACTGATCGTCATTGTTTGTCATGCTGCAAAAATAAAAAACCGCTCCAAACAAATGGAACGGTTTCATAAAATTTATTTTTATTCTTACTCTAACTTTATTTGAGTACCTCCAAGCTTTCTGTTATTCTCAAAAACATTAATGTAATAGTTTCCTGTTTTAAAGGCTTTATCGTTTTGTATTGTTAAATGTAAATCTAAAGCTGAGTTTGAATAATCTACACTTTCTTTATGGCTATATATCAATGATTCATCGCCAAAGCTTATAGCTCCTTTATCTGCTACAACGTTATTGTCTGGATCAATAATTTGCACATATAAATATTTAGTCCCTTTTGGTGCAATTGTATTTTGTGCAATCACAAAGGATAGTTCAATTTGTTCTGTATCCTTTGCTTTAAAAGTTTGAATAGCTTCATTTGAGTTTTTTACTTTAAAAGCTTTGGCTGTAAAGGAATTTGCAGATATATAACTTGCTTTATCAATTTTAGTTTTTAAAGCTTGTTTTTCTCTTAACGCATTTTCCTTCTCAAAAGTTAACTCTTGAATTACTTCTTGTTTTTCTTCTTCAATTTTCTGTGAGACTCTAATTAAAGAATCTTCCCGTTCTTCTAAACTACGTTTTTGTTCTTTTAGAAATGTTAGTTGTTTTTGCAATTTGGAATTGAAAGCAGCTTTCACTTCCAATTTTTCTATAGCGTTACTAGTAACTCCAACTTTATAAATAGTGCTATCCAATTGAGATTTAAGGATAAGATTTTCAGAGTTCAATGCGTCAAAGCGATTTAGGATCTCACTCAACTCATTGTGTAGGTTTCTTTTTTCTTGCACTAAAAAATCTTTATCAGATTTTAAAGTAGAGTAGCTTGTTAGGCCATAAGCTGTAAAAACAGCAATTACAACAACTAAAACTCCTATGGTAACTCGGTAGTTAAATTCTTGCGGATTAACTATCATTATAAAATCTAAGGGATGAATTAATTATTGGGCGAAAATATATATTAAGTTTGTGTTAGTTAATTAAAATCGACAAAGTGATAAAAAACTTGTTAAACCTGTTTTTTCCGAAAGTTTGTTTTGGATGTTCACATTTATTATCAGATAATGAGGACTATTTGTGTACCAAATGCAGGCATGATTTACCTGTAACAAACTATCACTTTAACAATGACAAAACTGTTGAAAAAATATTTTATGGAAGAGTGAAGCTTGAAAAAGCCACTGCGCTTTTACATTTTGAAAAAAAAGGTATTACACAGCATTTGCTTCATAATTTAAAATATAAAGGTCATGAAGATATTGGTAAGTTTTTAGGCCAATGGTTTGGTCATGAATTAGCTTCGGCTGAAGATTACAGTACTATTGATCTTGTAATTCCTGTGCCGTTGCACAAAAAGAAACAACGTAAACGCGGTTATAATCAAGTGGCCAAATTTGGTGCTGAAATTGCACTAGCACTTAATGCAGATTATATTGACAATGTTCTTATAAAAACCACCAACACTAAAACTCAAGTGTTTAAAAAACGCATAGCGCGTTGGAACAGTGACAATGAAATTTTCACTATTAAAAATGATGGGTTAGTTAGTTTAATAGATGGAAAACATATTTTGTTAGTTGACGATATTATTACAACTGGAGCAACCATTGAGGCATGCGCAAATGTTTTAACCAAAGCCAAAAATGTAAAAATTAGTGTAGCTTCTATGGCAATTGCCTGATAAGTTTTTCGTTAGTTATAAATTAAGTTGTTATTTTGCGGAAAATTGGTTTTTTAATGAATAGGCTTCTCTCAAATTTAGTGTTACTTATTGTTATTGGACTATTGTTTGCACAATGTGCCAACAGAGGGACGCCTTCTGGTGGTGAAAAAGATGTAACACCTCCAGTGATTATAAAATCTGAGCCTGAAAACTATTCAACCAACTTTACTGCAACTGAAATAAAAATTTATTTTGATGAATACATTAAAATAAAAAATCTCCAAAAACAGCTTATTATTTCACCTCCTATGGATCCTGAACCTGAGGTAACACCTTTAAGCTCGGCGAGTAAATACATTACAATTAAAATTTTTGACACCCTTCAGCCCAATACAACCTACGCCTTTAATTTTGGCGAAAGTATTGTAGATAATAACGAGAGCAATCCTTATCCTTATTACAGATATGTGTTTTCAACAGGAACTTATATTGACTCGCTACAAGTTAAAGGTCGCATTGAAGATGCACTTGACCAGAAGCCTGAAGAGTTTGTATCAGTGATGCTTTACGAGGTAGACTCTACCTTTACAGATTCCATAATTTATACTAAAAAGCCAAAGTACATTACCAACACTTTAGATAGCACTTCAACCTTTCAATTAGATAATTTAAAGGCTGGCAAGTATTTGTTAGTTGCCTTAAAAGACGAAAACAACAATTACACGTTTCAGCAGAAAGAGGATAAAATTGGTTTTAGAAAAGCATTTATTACTGTTCCAACAGACACATCTTATGTTTTGAGTTTATTTAAAGAAGTTACAAATTTCAAAGCGGCAAGACCAAGTTTGATTTCAGGCAATAAAATTGCCTTTGGTTTTGAAGGTGATGCTGAGAATATGAAAATAAATATGCTTTCAGGCGCACCAGAAGGTTTTGAAAACAGAATCATTAAGGATGCCAAAACAGACAGCTTGTATTACTTTTTTAAACCAGATATAAAGTCAGATTCATTGGTTTTTCAAGTCACTAACACAAATTATGTTGACACATTAACTGTAAGAACAAGAACACTTGAAAAAGATTCCTTAGTGATTTCAGCAAAAAGTGCTCTAAATTTAAAACTGAGTGAAGATTTTGTGATGACTGCAAACATTCCGTTGGTTGCTTTAGATAAAAACAAAATTTCTATCATGGCTAAAGATTCTTCAAATGTGGAATTTGCTACAAATTTCGAAGCCCTTTCAAATAGCTACGTCTTTAAATTTAACAAACAAGAAGAAAATGCTTATAAGATTCAATTGCTTCCAGGTGCTATAAAAGATTTCTTTGGTGCTGAAAATGACTCATTGGATTTTACAATAAGAACAAGAGCTTTATCAGATTATGGCAACTTACGCCTTACACTCCAAAATGCTGTGTATCCAGTTATTGTTCAGCTTGTATCGCCTCAAGGTGAAGTAAAAGCAGAACTCTATTCAACAAAACCTGAACCACTAGATTTTATACATATTACTCCCGCAAATTATTTAATTCGTGTTATTTATGATACGAACGGAAATAAAAAATACGATACAGGAAACTATCTTAAAAAAATACAACCTGAACGTGTAAGCTATTATCCTGGTTTATTTGAGATTAGAACAAATTATGATTATATAGAAACCTTTACTTTAAAGTAAAAACATCTCTATCATTCAAAAACTTCAACTTCTGTCTTATAGTTTTCAAGTGATTTTTATTTAAAGTCACTATTTCAGTTTGCTCAGTGTTATGCTTAATATCTGTGATACATTCTCCCAAACCATCATAAATTGCTGAATGACCAACATATTCATGGTTATTCACATCAAAACCAACACGATTTACACCAATGCAGTAACTCATGTTTTCTATGGCTCTAGCTTTGAGTAACGCATCCCAAGCATTAACACGTGGTTTTGGCCAATTGGCCACATACATAACAACGTCATAATCATCAGTATTTCTTGCCCAAACTGGAAAACGTAAATCATAACATACCAAAGGATGTATTTTCCATCCTTTGTAATTTACAATTAGCCTTTTGTTTCCAGCTTTATATACTTTGTGTTCTCCAGCAAGTGTGAAGGTATGACGCTTGTCATAATATTCTAAATTACCTTTTGGTGTTACAAAAACAAATCGGTTATAATAGTTGTTATTTTCAGAAATGACAAGGCTTCCGCAAATTGCTGAATTCATTTTTTTTGCAATCTCTTTCATCCAAGCAATAGTTGCCCCATTCATGGTTTCAAACACATGCTCAGGATTCATTGTAAAACCAGAAGTAAACATTTCTGGAAGTACGATAACATCAACAGATTTCTTTATTTGTTTTATTTTTTCGTCAAAATTCTGTCTGTTTTGTTCAGGATTTTCCCAGACTAAATCAGATTGTAAAATGGCTATTTTAAGTTCTTCTTCCATACACTAAAAGTAACTAATTTTTTAAGTAAATTTATAACTGCTATGGATTTAACTTTTGAAAAATGTACAATGAAGGATTTGAATGTCTTGGTGGACATTTCAAGAGATACTTTTATTCATGCTTTTGAGAAACAAAATAATCCTGAAGATTTCTGGAACTACATTAACATGGCTTTCAATGAAAATGCAATGATCGAGCAATTGTTAAATGTAAATTCAGAGTTTTATTTTGTGTACTTAAAGAATGTACTTGTTGGCTATTTTAAGCTCAATAAAAATGAAGCACAAACTGAACAATTTGCCAAAAGAAGCATTGAGTTAGAGCGTATTTATGTGATAAAAGATTTTCAAAAGCAAGGTATAGGAAAGCTCATGCTGCAAAAAGCCATTGAAATTGCAAAAGCTTGTAAAGCAACTTTTATTTGGCTTGGCGTTTGGCAAGAAAATAAAGATGCCGTTCGGTTTTACGAAAGCTATGGTTTTAAAATATTTGGCTCACATCCTTATTATATAGGAAAAGACAAACAAACCGATTGGCTCATGAAAAAAAGATTGCGTTAAGCTGATAATTCATTTTAAACTCTCATTATGAAAAAACTTTTTACAACAACCCTTTTGATCGTATCATTTATATGCAGTGGTACTGCCCAAAGCATTACCTATTTTCCTGAACGAAATGCAGTTTGGCAAGAAAAAGTACCTACCGAATTAAATGTAAATACAACCTTGCTCGCAGATGCTGTTGCTTTTGCAAATTCTAATGAATATTCAGAGTCAAGAGATTTGCGCATTGCTATTTTAAAAGGATTTTCTAGAGAGCCTTTCCATGAAATTTTAGGCCCAACCAAAGAAAGAGGAGGTCCAGCTGGAATGATACTAAAAAATGGATACATTGTTGCAAAATGGGGAGACATTAAACGTGTGGATATGACCTTTAGCGTGACCAAAAGCTTTTTGTCAACGGTTGCAGGATTGGCTTACGATAACGGATTGATTGCAAACACCGATGATAAAGTTGCCAACTATATTTGGGATGGCACTTTTGAAGGCGAGCATAACAGTAAAATCACTTGGACACATTTATTGCAACAAACTTCAGATTGGTCAGGTGAGCTTTGGGGTGGAAAAGATTGGGCAGACAGACCACCAAGACAAGGTGGCATTGACGAATGGAAATATAGAGAGCTTAAAGAACCTGGAACTTTTATGGAGTACAATGACGTAAGGGTAAATGTATTGGCTTATTCGTTAACTCATGTTTGGCGTCAACCGCTTCCTCAGGTTTTAAAAGAACGCATTATGGATCCAATTGGCGCATCAACGACCTGGAGATGGTTTGGTTATGACAATGCTTGGACAGTGATTGATGGGTTGAAAATGAAATCTGTAACTGGAGGAGGACATTCTGGTGGTGGCATTTTTATTTCGGCCGAGGATATGGCGCGATTTGGAGTACTGTTTTTAAACAATGGCAAATGGAAAGACCAACAACTCATTAGTGAAACTTGGATTGAAAAAGCCATTACTCCTTCAGCGCCAAATGTAAATTATGGTTATATGTGGTGGCTTAACAAAAAAGGAAGCAGACATTGGGAAGGACTCTCTGAAAACATTTATTACGCTGCTGGTTTTGGTGGGAATTTTATAGTTATTGACAAAGAAAAAAATCTAGTTGTAGTTACTCGATGGCTGGAACCTTCAAAAATTGGAGAGTTTATGACCAAAGTTGAAAAAAGTTTAAACTAAGAACGGTTTAGTTTTTTCTCAGCTTTTTCAATTTTTTCGTTCAGTTTTTGGATTTTCTCCAACCACTTAGCCTCATCATTTGGTGATAATTTGCCTCTGCTTTTTAATCGCTCATATTTATTTTGAGTCTGCTCTAAATCTTTAACAGCTTTGTTGTAATTTGATTGAGCCTTTTCTTTTTGTTTTAATTCCTTTTCGGCCCTTTTTTGTTCCTTTTCAGCTCTTTTTTGAGCTTTTTCAGCTTTTTTACGCTCTTTTTCGGCTTTTTTAAGTCTTTTTGCTTCTTTTTCTTTTAGCTTAATTTCATCAGCCAATTTTGAAAACTCTGCTTTAATTTTTGCTTGCTCTTCTAAAGAAAATGTAGACGTGACATCATTCCCATCAAGTAGAATTTTATTCTTTTTTACTACATATTTCTTTCCTTCTCTTTCAACTTCTTGAGCGGTTGAAAAAATTCCTAATCCTAAAAAAAGGACAACCAATACATATTTCATCTGTTTATATTTATTGTTTTTTAATGGTCAGATGTAACATCCATATAATCATTTTCATTGTGTGACAAAAATTTAGTCATGGATGTTTCATGACATTCCTATTTATGTTCAAATATTAGACTCAAATTTAAGTAAAAAGTCACATTAAATTGAATTTAAAATTTCGGCTGCTCTTATCAATGTATCATCTGTTTTAGCAAAACAAAAACGTAACATCTTATGGTCTAATTTGTTTAAATTGAATACTGAAATTGGAATGGAAGCAATGCCTTTTTCTATGGTAAGTTCTTTGGCAAATTCAAAATCATTCTTGTTTGTAATTTTCGAGTAATCCAGCGACTGAAAATAAGTGCCTTTTGAAGGCGTGAACTTAAATCGAGAATCTTTTATTAATCCTAAAAAGAAATCTCTTTTTTGCTGAAAGAATCCTGATAAGTCTCGATAATGACTTGGCGTTTCCAGATACTCAGACAAGGCAACTTGAATGGGATGGTTCACGCTAAACACATTAAACTGATGCACTTTTCTAAACTCATCCATGAGTTCTTTAGGTGCACAGCAATAACCTACTTTCCATCCTGTGTTATGGAACGTTTTTCCAAAAGATGCTGTAATAAAACTTCGTGATTTTAAACCATTAAACAAACAAGCGCTTTGGTGTTGTTCTTCATCAAAAATAATGTGCTCGTAAACCTCATCGCTCAGCACTAAAATATCAGTGCCTTCGGTAAGCTTTTGTAATTGCAACATATCGTTCTTGCTTAAAACTGTTCCTGTTGGGTTATGAGGTGTGTTAACGATAATCATTTTTGTTTTTGAATTGATTCTATGGCTCACTTCTTCCCAATCTATAGCATAATTTGGATGTTTTATTTGAATAGAAATGGCTTTCCCACCACTTAACTCAATAGAAGGAATATAGCTATCGTAAGCAGGTCTGAACACAATAACCTCATCGTCTGGTTTTACAAAAGCAGTAATGGCTGAATAAATGGCTTGAGTTGCTCCAGAAGTGATTGTGATTTCATTTTCCGGATGATAGCTAGAATTGTAAAGCAACTCAAATTTATTGGCAATGGCTTGACGCAGTCTCAATGTTCCAGGCATTGGAGCATATTGGTTATGGCCTGAATTCATAGCTTTATTGATTAAATTTATAAGCTTTTGGTCACTTTTAAAATTAGGAAACCCTTGCGATAAGTTTACAGCATTGTGCTTAATAGCTAAAGCACTCATCACCGAAAAAATTGTGGTTTCTAAGTTGGGAAGTTTGGACGTGTGTTGCATTGCATTGTTTAGTTTATACTAAATTAAGGCTATTAAATAATTTCCATCTTTTTTAATAGGAAACTAGCGTTCATATTCTGGCAAATACCTTTCTTTAATTTGTAGTCAAAATAGAGCTCATCATTAACAACGTCTGCATCAAAATAGTAGTTCTTTACGTCGTCTAACTCCTTTTCAATTTCGCACAAACTTAAGTCGTGTGTGGCGATAATACCTGTAGCGTTTCCAGCTACTAATTTCTCAACAAACTTTCTTGATCCAATGGCTTTATCAGTACTATTGGTGCCAATTAAAATTTCGTCTAATACTATAAAATAAGATTCTTCTTTAATAGCATCGACAATAAGTTTTAAACGGGTTAATTCAGAGAAAAAGTAGGAACTGCCATCAGTAAGTGAATCTGTAGTTCGCATACTTGTAATAAGTTTTACTGGCGAATAGCTGCTGGATTCTGCACAAACAGGCAATCCAACATTTGCCATGACAATATGCAAGGAAACCGTTCGTAAAAAGGTGCTTTTCCCTGCCATATTAGCTCCTGTTACAATAAAAAACTGCTCGTTTTCAATGTTCAAATCACTATCAACTCGCTTGTTTTTATCCAGCAATGGATGTCCAAGATTTTTGGCATTAATCACTGCCTTAGCTGTGCTTATTTCTGGAAACACAAACTCTGGATGATTAAAAGTATAGTTTCCTAAAGAATTGTATGCATCAAAAAAGGAAACCACTTCAAACCAATTATCAACTGTCTTTCCGTACTCTAAAATCCATTGTTCAATCTTATAACTTTGCATGATGTCCCAAAGAAAAAAACCATTTCCTAAGAGGATAAAAAACATATTGTTCCTATTATCTAGCGCATCAAGAGATTTTGAAAATTTAGTGAAAATTGCAGATGATTTTTCGCCCTTAAGAATAATGGCTTGCTGTTTTTCTTTTAACAATTCTGATGAAAATTCTTCTGTTTCTATTTGTTTTAACAATAAAGCATATTGCCGAAATGTATCTTTTACTTGCGTAGCATAAAGAGCAAGGTTGGTTACTTTGCTAAAGTAAACTCCAATAATTGCAATTCCGATTAACAACCAATACACCATGTATGCAATTGGCACTATTTTTAATATTGTGAGTGTGATAACTGCTACAGATAAAGCACTAAAAATGTACGGCAACCATTTCATTAATTTTGGCAAAAAAGGCTTATAGTTTTTTAACCAATTAACAATAATATGTGTAGGCGTTTCTTCATTAATAAGATATCCTTTTGCTGTGTATTCTTGTCTCCAGGTCGCTTTTTCTGATAATTCTTTTATCGCTTCTTGACGTTTTTCAATGTACTGTGTGTAATTTGCTTTTAATATGTCTGCAAGGTTATGAGTCCCTTCTGTTATGGCTGTTCTATTAATGAATTGAAAGAAGGAACCACGTCCAAATAAATCGATATCAAGGCTGTAAAAGTGATTTGGGTCTTGATATTTTAAACCGTTAAGTCTATGATGAAATTTCCCTGATGCAATTTGTATTTCTTCTTCATTGATGTCTAATAACGTTTTTACTAAATCGCGTTGTTTTTTGTTGTCATTATGCTTAGATAGCAAAAACAAAAAAGTAGCTGTTGCTACAATGGCAATAACAACTGCAATTGATATCTCATGAAAATAAATGTAAATTCCCATAACACCAACCAAATACACAATGATTCTGGCCAAACTAAACACCAACAATTTTGATTTAAACGCATCTAATTGGGTTTGGTAGGATTTTATTTGAGATTTATAGAATTGGGTTGGGTTGTTCATGAAGCCTTTTTATAATTAAAACCTCATCTCATCAATCCTTTCAAATACAGAAATAATTACAGTTACGGCTTTTGCATAAAACTCTGGTTGAATAAACTCAAAATCGTCTGTTGGTTTGTGGTAATCTTTATGGTCTTCAACACCAAAATACAAAAACGGAATCTCTTGCTTATGAAAAGGCCCATGATCTGAAGACGACACCCAATTATCTTTGTCATCTAAACCATCATGTCCTACCGAAAGTTTAAAGTTTTCAGGTAGTTCTAAATCTGTAATTGCTGGTTGTAATTGTGTGTATAAATTGGTTCCAACTACGTATAATTCGTTATTGTCGTTTCTACCAACCATATCCAAATTAATATCTATGGCAATTTGTTCTTTAGGTATCGTATTAGCTTCCAAAAAGTGTGCAGCACCTCGTAAGCCTAATTCTTCGGCATCAAAAGCTGCAATAACAACTGAGTGTTTTGGTGGATTATTCTTTAAATATTCTGCAACAGCAATGATGGCGCTAGTACCTGAAGCATCGTCATCTGCGCCATTATAAACCTCGCCATCATTAACACCAACATGATCGTAATGTGCAGATATTACAATGTATTTATCAGGCTGTTCTGTTCCTTTTATGAGTCCTAAAACGTTAGCGCCTTCGTAGGTTTTTTTGTCACGACGACCTTCAAAACTAAATGGTTGTGTATAGTCACTTAGCAAAGGTGCAATGCCATACTTTTTGAATTGGTTCACCACATACTCTCTTGCAATGAGTCCTCCTTTTTCACCTGTTCGTCTGCCTTCTAAAGAATCAAGAGATAGGAATTTAACACGCTCTAAAAGTGCATCAGCATCAAATAATTGGGTTTTTACTTCAACTTGTTCTAAAGTTTGTTCAGTAGTGGTTTCGGTTTGTCCTTTACATGAAAACATCAGTAAAAGAACAAATAAAGGGGATAAAATTTTTGTGTTCATTTAATATTGTTAGGTAATCAAAGCTAATAAAAAAACCCTAAGTATCATCTTAGGGTTTTGTTAATTATTTTAAAAACCTATTTGATACTTGCCTTCATGAGTTCTCTATTCATCCTGGCAATGTTTTCCAATGAAATGCCTTTAGGGCATTCAATCTCACAGGCTCCAGTGTTGGTGCAATTACCAAAGCCTTCTAAATCCATTTGTGCCACCATGTTTTGAACACGGTCTGCTGCTTCAACTTGCCCTTGTGGTAACAATGCATATTGTGATACTTTTGCTCCAACAAATAACATCGCTGATGAATTTTTACAAGTAGCAACACAAGCACCACAACCAATACACGTTGCAGCATCCATAGCTTCATCAGCAGCGTGTTTTGAAATTGGAATGGCATTGGCATCTTGTGTATTTCCAGACGTATTTACTGAAACATATCCTCCAGCATGTTGTATGCGATCAAAAGCGGTTCTATCTACAACCAAATCTTTAATCACAGGAAATGCCGTTGCTCTAAAAGGCTCAATGGTAATGGTGTCGCCATCTTTAAACATTCTCATATGCAACTGACAAGTAGTTACGCCTCTATCAGGCCCATGTGCTTCTCCATTAATGTACATAGAACACATACCACAAATTCCTTCACGACAATCATGGTCAAAAGCTACAGGTTCATGTCCTTCTGCAATTAATTGTTCATTTAGCACGTCCATCATTTCTAAAAAAGACATGTGTTCTGAAATATCAGTCACTTTGTAATCGACCATTTTCCCTTTGTCACTAGCGCTCTTTTGACGCCAAATTTTTAATGTAAGATTCATATCGTCTTAATTATTTATATGAACGTTGTTTTAGTTCGATGTCTTTAAACTCTAATTCTTCTTTATGTAAAACAGCATCTGCTGGCTCTCCTTTATATTCCCAAGCAGCTACATAAGCAAACTCATCATCTTTACGTTTTGCTTCGCCTTTTTGCTCACCCTCTAGCTCAACGGATTCTTCTCGGAAATGTCCACCACAAGATTCATTTCTATGTAAAGCGTCTTTAGCAAATAACTCGCCTAGCTCTAAGAAGTCTGCTACTCTTCCTGCTTTTTCTAATTCAGGATTCATTTCATTAGCATTTCCTGGCACTTTTACATCTTTCCAAAACTCTTCTCTAATGGCTTTAATTTCAGCCATGGCTTCTTTAAGACCTTGCTCATTACGTGACATTCCAACTTTGTCCCACATCACTTTTCCTAAACGTTTATGAAAATGATCAACAGATTTTGTTCCATTATTATTGACGAAGAAATTAATTCTGTCTGTTACATCTTTTTCGGCTTCATCAAACTCTTTAGTGTCTGTTGGAATTTTTCCTGTTCTAATATCGTTTGATAAATAATCGCCAATTGTATAAGGCAATACAAAATAACCATCTGCCAATCCTTGCATCAACGCCGAAGCACCTAGTCTGTTGGCACCATGGTCTGAGAAGTTAGCCTCACCAATACAATATAAACCATCAACAGTGGTCATAAGGTTATAATCTACCCAAACACCACCCATTGTATAGTGTGTTGCAGGATAAATCATCATTGGCGTTTTGTATGGATTTTCGTCTACAATTTTCTCATACATTTGGAATAAGTTTCCATATTTAGCTTCAACAATGGCTTCTCCTAGCTCTGTTATTTTTTCTTTTGAAGGATTATCGATGTTATGAATTTTAGCTTGTTCTTTTCCGTAACGTTCAATAGCTGAAGCAAAATCCAAATAAACCGCTTCACCAGTTGCATTTACACCATAACCAGCATCACAACGCTCTTTTGCTGCACGAGATGCAACATCACGAGGTACTAAGTTTCCGAAGGCTGGATAACGACGTTCTAGGTAATAATCTCTTTCATCTTCCGATAAATCGGTTGGTTTTTTACGACCTTCACGAATGGCCAAAACATCATCCATGTTCTTAGGTACCCAAATACGTCCATCATTTCTTAGCGACTCAGACATCAATGTTAATTTAGACTGATAATCTCCTGATCGTGGAATACAAGTTGGATGAATTTGTGTGTAACAAGGATTTGCGAAAAACGCTCCTTTTTTATGTATTTTCCAAGCTGCAGTCGCATTACTTCCCATGGCGTTGGTTGAAAGGAAATATACATTTCCATAACCTCCAGAAGCAATTACAACAGCGTGCGCTGAATGACGTTCAATTTTTCCTGTGATTAAGTCTCGTGCTATAATTCCTCTAGCTTTACCATCAATCTTTACGACATCAAGCATTTCATGACGATTGTACATTTGAATTTTACCACGAGCTATTTGTCTATTCATTGCTGAGTAAGCTCCTAATAGCAATTGTTGTCCTGTTTGTCCTTTAGCATAGAAAGTTCTTGACACTAATACACCTCCAAAAGAACGGTTATCTAACAAACCTCCATAATCACGTGCAAAGGGAACTCCTTGAGCTACGCATTGATCGATGATATTTGCTGATACTTCGGCTAGACGATAAACATTAGCTTCACGAGAGCGATAATCGCCTCCTTTAACAGTATCGTAAAATAATCTGTATGTTGAATCGCCATCACCTTGATAATTTTTGGCCGCATTGATACCACCTTGAGCTGCGATAGAGTGTGCTCGACGAGGTGAATCTTGATAGCAAAATGCTTTTACGTTATAACCAAGCTCTGCTAGAGTAGCAGCGGCAGAGCCTCCAGCTAAGCCAGTTCCAACCACAATAATATCGATGTGTCTTTTATTAGCTGGATTAACAAGGTTAATATGATCTTTATATGTTGTCCATTTATCTTTTAATGGACCCTTTGGTACTTTTGAATCTAATGCCATATTCTGTTCGATTAATGGATATGATTAAAATGATGGTAAATAGCGATAAAAATAAAACCTAAAGGAATTATGATTGCGTATGCTTTACCTATATTTTGTAATGTTTTTTTATGCATAGCTGTGTAACCCATGGATTGGAATGCTGATGTAAAACCATGCAATAAGTGCAATGCTAAAAATATAAATGCCAATACATAAGCACCAACTCTAATTGGGCTTACAAACTTTTCTTGAAGCTCGTGAAAATATCTGTACCCTTCAACGCCTTCATGCATTCCTGACCAATCGCCTTGAATAAATTTGGTATTGATTTCAGGGAACCAGAAATCGATAAAGTGAAGAACAATGAAAGCCAAAATAGCCAATCCGCTCCAAATCATATTTCGGCTCATCCATGATGAATTAGCAGTGCCATTATTTTTTACATACGCTACTTGACGTGCTTTTTTGTTTTTTATTTCCAATACAAATCCCATCACAAAATGAAACACTACACCAAATATTAAAACTGGTTGTAACACATATTGTATTAAAGGGTTGGTTCCCATAAAATGGGATACTTCGTTAAAAGTATCAGCGCTAAATACAGATAAAATATTAATAGCGAAATGTTGAAGCAAGAAAAACATGAGAAAAAAAGCCGAGAGTGCCATGGCAACCTTTCTTCCTATTGAAGATTTAAAAAATCCACTCATTTTTTTGAAGTTATTTTTATACTAATTACAAAGGTACTGCTCACTAATAAGTAACACAAATTTAAGTCCCTTTTTTATTAAAAATTTAGAATGGTTTTAATTAGAAATTAAACCTTGGGTTGACAATGGTGTTGTAAATGGAGCCAAACGAATAGCTAAAACCAACATTAACCCAATAATTGTAACCAGATGCCAATTGCTGTTGTTTAAGCAAGAGTTCTTCCAATGATACGTTTCCTGCTGGTAAGTTAATTTGATTTCTAGTAATTCTGTAATTACCACCAACATTAAAATTAAACCCTTTAAAAACCCTTACGTTGGCACCTAAATAGAAATTAAGCGCATTCAATCTTGTGTCATGCAAATACTGTTCAAACGAGGCCTCGCCATTTATATTTCCCCATTCTTGTCTTACGCTCCCTCCTAAAGAAAGGGAATGTTCCCATAAAAATTCGTCATTTTTTGCATATACAGTTCGCTCAATATAATCATTGTAACGAAGGCCATTTCTGTAACTAACCGTCAATTGTCTTTCTGTCGACTCTTCATAATTAAAAAGGTTATACTCAATAGCTGGTTTAAAGGACCAATATAGGCTGTAATTACTATAGGTAGAGGTTCCTAAGTTTCCAAAAGCACCAACCGACCAATGATCACTTACACTTATAACATCATTAATGTTTAAAGATTTGCCACTGTTTATTGAAACAATTTTGTCATCATCATAAGTGAATGTTGATTTATTTTCGTTAAAGCCAAGTCTGAATGAAAATTTATTTTCTTTAGTAACGCGTTTTGCTGAAACATTAAAGTTTATGTTACTGGACTTGCTAGATTCTTCTCCATTAAGATTACCATTGGCGCCAACCCTAAACACCCAATAATTCCATGGGTCTTTTACTTCATTCTTTTTTAATTCTTGTTCAACATCAGGTTCAGGTACTGTTACAGAAACTCCATTTAAAGCTCCTTTTTCAATCCAAAAACGTACTAAACCAAGTTTGATATATTCAAGTATTCGGTTTCTTACTTCGTCTCTTGACATATTTGTATCTGTTGAAAACGATAACCTATACTTTATGGTTTCAAAATTATTTTTCCCAATAAAATCAATTTCATACAATCTTCCTCCACTACCATTGTTTTGTGTCAGGAAAAACAAGTGAACATCACCTTGATCTTGGTCTCTAACAAATTGAACATTGCCAAGGGTTTGTTTTATGAACGTATTATCGCAAACATTACAATCTAAATAGATCTTTAAATCTTCATTAGAATTTTCTTGGGCTTGCAAATGATAAGAATATAAAAGCACCAAAATTAGTACTGAAAAAGATTTTAACATTATGCTGATTTTAAGGAATTTGATTTTTTAAATATTACTTAAATGGTAAATCTAAATTGATTTTAATAAGTAAGTGTTAAAAAAGTGCAAAAGAAGTTTTATTCACTGTTAAAAATATTACAATAGTATTTAAATATAACGCGTTAGCAATAAAAAAAAGCTAGATTTCCAGTTGCAACTGGAAATC
>JAGQYS010000030.1 GCA_020435965.1 Flavobacteriaceae bacterium
GAACCCTTTATGCCGAAAATTTTTCCAATCAAACCCCAATAGAGTTTAAGAATGAATTTGATAGAATTATGAGTACAGGAAAAACGGTTTATGATGAATTGATATTAGACCTATATTTTCTCGGGAAAACTATTGCTTTAAAACAAAGAATATTGTTGCTATCAGTTATCGTATTTATGATAGGTTTGATATTGACCATTGCAAATACCCTATTGAATAATTAGTAAACTTCTTAGGCTTATTTAAAATCTAAATTGCATAATATTTAAAAAACATAAAAAGTACAAAGCTGTTAAACACAATAATTAAATATCTTTAAATAAAATACAAAAATTACATCATAATCATTCAAACAAAAAAAATTAACTCATAAAATAAACTTCTATTAAGGTATATAAATTTCAGGTAATCCAGCTTGCTTCAACAACACATTATAATCTTTAACATCTTTGTTTTTAATGGATTGCAGATCGTTGTTATGACCATTCCAAATAGTAAGATAATCTTTCGCTACATCTCTAGTTCCTTGTGTTACTGGCAAGTTCCCTTCGTCTATAGAGCCTATAAAATCCTTGAATTTTATGAGTAAACGTGCTTCAAACTGATAATTGTGTTGCTGAGTTCTAAGTTCTTTTTGCAATATTCTAGAAATCCATTCATCTATCTTACTATTTAAAGCATTTCCTTGAGCAATAACTCTATCATCTTTGGCTACTTTAAGAATAAAATCAAGTTGTTCCTTAACTTGACGTAAATCTCTAACCCCTTTTGACATTTCGGTTGCTCCTTTAAAAACAGATTCAGAAATCTGATATCTTTCCTTGTAAGCTTCGGCAACATTAGGAATACTATTTAATAAACGTGGATCGATGCTAATAACAAAATCTTGGGTTTGTTCAAAACTTCCTATTTTAAGTTTCACCTTATAGTTTCCAGGAGTTGCATCGTAAGCACTTAAATTTCGGCTTGTAGCGACTAATTCTTTAATACAATCATAACGTCCAATCTTCATGTTCCATTGATATCTATGCGCACCAACACTTCGCTTTAATTGAGGTCTCAGATAAGCATCACATTCTGTTTTTGTCTGATTGCTGTACTCTGAATGAATGACCTTGCCTGTTTCATCCATAATTTCAATAGACATTGGCACCTCTTGATCAACAGCCTTGTTCAACACATAGTTTATTTGAACACCAGAAGGTGGGTTTTCTCCATAACCATCATCAGCGCTATATGCAATTGATAGTTCTGTGCTTGTTTCACGAGGCTTATAAAGATAGTAATCTAATACTGAAACTTTATCTGAAATTTCATGTAAAGGTGTAAGATCGTCTAAAATCCATAAGGATCTTCCTTGTGTTGCAACTACCAAATCTTTTCGTTTTACACGTAAATCGGTAATAGGCACTTCGGGTAAATTATTTTGTAATGGTTGCCATTGTTTACCATCGTTGAAGGATACAAAAACACCTGTTTCTGTACCTGCATACAATAATCCTTTTCTGTCTGGATCTTCCCTTACTGTTCTTGCGAAGGTGTTGTTAGGGATTCCGTTTACAATTTTCTCCCAAGTTGCTCCATAATTGGTTGTTTTGTAAATATGTGGCGTAAAATCATTTAACTTATAACCAGCTGCTGCAAAATAAGCAGTTGCAGGATCATGTGGAGAGGGTTCCACAACATTGATGATACTTTCTTTTAATCCTTTTGGAGTGACATTTGTCCAGGTTTTACCTCCATCTTTGGTAAGATGAACCAAACCATCATCAGAGCCAACCCAAATAACACCTTCAGTAATTGGAGATTCTTCAATGTTGAAAAGGTTATTATAGCTTTCTGCAGTAATTTGTTCGTTGGAAATTGGAAAACCTCCTTTACCTTGATGCTCTTTATTGTTACGTGTGAGGTCTTCACTAATCGTTTGCCAAGTAACGCCTCTATCTGTAGATTTCATCATGTACTGTGAGCCATAGTAAATCACAGATGGATTATGTGGAGACACAATAACAGGGCCATTCCAATTGGCACGATATTTTAGATTTTTAGGTTGTTCACCACTAACGCGTTCTGGATAAGGACGAACCATACGTGTGTTGTCTATGTCTCTATCCCATTCCACAAAATTACTAGCAAAATAAGTTGAGTACACATACCTTGGATTATCAGGGTCTAAAGCAACGGTTGAAGATTCACCAGCTCTCATAATGTCCCAATGCATTTCGCCAATGCCACTATCTTCTACTCTACTATCTATAGCAATGGTACTGTTATCTTGTTGCCCAGAGTAAACACGATAAGGATATTGGTTATCGGTAATGACACGATAGAACTGACCTGTTGGTTGGTTCATTAATGTTGACCAAGACTCGCCACCATTAAAAGTGACTGACCCTCCACCATCATTTCCATTAATCATGATGTTATTATTATCGGGATTGATCCACATATCATGATGGTCTACGTGGCTACCACGCATACCTTTAAACGTTTTTCCACCATCAATAGACTTCATAGCCCAACTATTTAGTACCCAAAGCTCATCTTCATCTGTTGGATCGGCAATAATATGCATGTAGTACCACGCTCTCGCATAGGTAGTAGGGTCATTTGTAGTTTGAATAAAGCTTTCTCCAGCATTATCTGAACGATAAACGCCTCCTTTTTCGCCTAAAGCTTCAATTGCCATATAGACAATGTTTGGGTTTGCTGGAGATATTGAAATTCCCATTTTCCCTTTTAATTTTGGCAATCCTTTTTCTATTTCTTTCCATGTTAAACCTCCATCTGTGGTTTTAAATACCTTACTTCCTGGACCACCACTTTGAACTACCCAAGGTTTACGATTAAAATCCCAAGAAGTTGCCATCATAAAATCTGGATTTGAAGCATCAACAGTAAGATCTCCAAAGCCTGAATTTTCGTTTACATAAAGGATTTTTTTCCAAGAGTCTCCACCATCTTCTGAAAGATAAATGCCTCTTTCCTCATTTGGTCCCCAAGGATTTCCTTGAGCTGCAACATACACTTTGTTGGGATTATTAGGATGCACAAAAACACGACTGATATGTCGTGTTGCTTCCAAGCCAACATGCTTCCATGTTTTACCAGCATCTGTTGATTTATAGACACCATCGCCATGAGATGTTTTTACACCTCTTACAGGACCTTCTCCAGTACCAACATAAATAATGTTTGGATCTGAAGGTGCTACAGTAACATCACCTATTCCTGTGGTGTTGAAATATCCATCGGAAATATTTTTCCAAGTGGTTCCAGCGTCAGTGGTTTTCCAAACACCACCTCCTGTTGTTCCCATATAATAGGTAAATATATCTCCTGGAACACCAGTTACAGTTGTTGAACGACCACCTCTAAATGGACCAATATTTCTATACGATAATGATTCATAGAGTTTTTGGTCTATTTTATTGGTTGCCGATTTTGTTTGTGCTTCAGTAATAGCAAACATACTAAAGCATAGTACAACTATAAGGTAGTTGTAAAATTTGGTTTGGTTGGCTTTAAAAATCATAATGGTTGGTTGTTTTTTTACTTTAATTTATCACTAGAAATATACTGCATTGTTTATTTAAGACCAAAGCGATGTGTCAAAAATTATTAATTCATGGATTTCCAGATATTTTCCATTTCCTTAACACGTTTATTTAATAAATTTGCGGCTTCTTCTGTTTTTATTGTAGGTCTTGCATCTGCATTTTGTAACACATTCATTAAATATAGTAATTTGGACTGTAGCCCAACAATGGTTTCACTTTCTAAATCAGATTCATAAATACTGCCATAGATAACATCTCCATCATTTGGTTCTCCTCTACCTCTAAATTTTTGAAGTTCAGTTTGTTTGTTAATTTCATTAGTAAGTATTTTATCAATGGATTCCCTAATAACTTGAAGTGTTTCATAATTGTTATAAGATTGCAATGATAATGTGGTTTGTAAATTCAGAGCTTCATCACTCATTTCTGAACGTGGATCTAATTTTACTCTGATTGTTTGTTCCATCACTTTACCATCAACATTGAGTTTTATTTTGTAGTCTCCAGGGGCTACAAAAGGTCCAACTGGACCACTTTCCGTATTGTACTGCACTGCTGCAATAGCATAACCTCTATTGGCACCTCTAGGCTCTTTATAGCGTAAATTCCAAACAAATCGTTGATGCCCTTTTTTATTTGACAGTTTTTTAAATGGTCGTGCCCAATACGTTGGATGCTGCATTGTAGTGGTATCTATATATTCTTCAACATCATCACTTGAAAACCAATTGATTTTTTGTCCTTTTTCATCTAATATTTCAAGTTTTATACTATTTGCGTTTGAGCCTAAATAATAGTCAATAATTGCTCCATCTGGAGGGTTTTGTCCTGTTGGTTCTTCTGGTGGTAAAGGCGTATCACTAAACATATTGAAACGTACACGATAAGTGTCACTCGGTTGGAATAAATGAACACTATTAGAGCTTAAATTTTCTAGTTCACGTAAAGAACTAAAGTCATCAAGAATCCAAATGGAGCGTCCATGTGTGCCAATAACTAAATCATTTTCATGGATTACTAAATCACGAATGGAAGATGCAGGCATATTCATTCTAAGGGATTGCCAAGATTTACCATCATTTGATGTGAAATAAACTTCGCGCTCTGTACCTGCAAATAATAATCCTTTTTGCTTATGATCTTCACGGACTACATTAACAGGTCCTGAAGGATTCATTCCTGAAGTAATTTCTAGCCACGTTTTACCAAAATCATGTGTTTTAAAAATATGAGGTTTCATATCATCTTTTCTAATAGAATTTACAGCAATATATGCTGTACCTATATTAAAATGACCAGCATCTATTTGCGATATTTTGTCCCAAGATGATATAGCAGAAGGTGTTACATCTTTCCAAGTTTTTCCTCCATCAGTTGTAACATGCACCAATCCATCATCTGTTCCAGCCCAAATGATGTTTTCGTCAAGAGCAGATGGTCCAAGAGCATAAACAATAGCTCGTTGAGGCATGGTTTTCATATCATCTGCTTTATAATCTCCTACACTTTTAGGGACTTCAGGTTGTTTTCTAGTTAGGTCTTGACTAATTTGCTGCCAGTTTTGCCCACCATCAAGTGTTTTCCAAACGACATTGGTTCCAAAAAGTAACATATCATCATTAGCAGGGTGAAAAAGCAATGGCATGGTTCTCAGGTATCTGAATTCTCTTGAACGCAATACTTCTGGGCCAACAAATTGTGATTGTCCTGTTTTTTTGTTAAATCGAATGACACGACCTCCATAAATAATATTTGAATCCTTTGGGTCTGGAGCAACATAAGCATATTCATCTGCTCCAACTCCCATAAATTCCCTAAACGAAATCTGACCACCATTACTTCTGCTTGCAACACCAATAGCTCCACTTTCTTGTTGTCCTCCATATACCCAATACGGAAATTGATTGTCTGTTGCTACATGATATAATTGTGCCGTTGGTTGATTGTACCAAGAACTCCAAGTATTGCCACCATTTACAGTTACAACTGCTCCTTGATCTGCTGCAAATAGCATAATTTCTGGATTCACAGGATTGATCCAGATACGATGATAATCATCACCTCCAGGAGCACCTTTTATGGATGTCCAAGTTTTACCACCATCTATAGATTTATAGGAAGCAACATTTCCAACAAAGAGAGTGTTTTCATCTTTTGGATGCACTTTTATTTCGGCAAAATCACCTCCTCTTCCCCAAAGACGTCTTTCTGTAGATACAAGTTTCCAACTCTCACCAGCATCTTCACTAGTATAAACACCTCCATTTTCTCTTGCATCAACAGTTGCATACAAACGTTTTGAATTACTTAAAGAAATTGCTATTCCTATTCTACCCAATCCGTTATCGGAACTTGGCAGTCCTTTTTTAATTTTTCGCCAAGTTTCACCACCATCAATTGATTTATAAAAACCACTGTTTGAACCTGAAAAACTTGCGTTTTCCCAAGGACCTTCTTGATGTTCCCACATATTGGCAAATAGAATTTGAGGATTGTTGGCATCTAACTCAACCTGAATTGCTCCTGTATTATGATTAATGTACAAGGTTTTTTTCCATGTTTTTCCACCATCAACAGATTTGAAAACACCTCGCATTTCGTTAGCTCCATAAGGATGCCCTAAACCTGCTACATAAACGATATCTGGATCTGTGGGATGTACGATAACACGACTCACTTGTTGAATATCATTTAAGCCAATATGTTCCCAGCTTTTACCACCATCAACAGATTTGAACATGCCATCACCTACCGAAAGATCTGGTCTATGGAGTCCTTCACCTGTTCCAACATAAATGACATTTGGATTAGATGGAGATACAGCCAAATCGCCAATTGAGCCTGTTGGAGCGTCATCAAAAATAGGATTCCATGTACGTCCATAATCATCTGTTTTCCATACGCCTCCATTATTTACACCAACAAAGAACACATTTGGTTGAGATGGTATACCAACAGCTCCAACGGTTCGTCCTGCCCTATAAGGACCTATCATCCTATATTCTAAATTTTGATAAAGAGATTTGTCTGTTTGTGAAAGAGAATGGAACGTAATAAAAAGGATTAGAAAAAAAATGAGAACACGCATTGCTACTTTTTTTTAATTGTTTCTCTCAAAAATAACGTTTTTTTGTATGTGATGAACAATTATAAAATTCCAAAAGTTGCTAAATAATTTTTTTTTAATAAATTCGTTTTCCCTTTAATAAATTTTAACTGAACTATAGCCTCCTAGCTATAATAACTTTGTAAATGAAACTAAAATTAACAGCTTTAGTTGTATTGTTTTTTTCAATAAATACTTACAGTCAATTCAATACTACTCTATATAGTTTGGGAATTTCTCTTGAAGACTTAGCTAAATACATAAATGGCAACGAAAATGTCGAAACCGAAGAATTTGATGTTATGACTTCACATTGGGATACTCAGGTTTACAATCCTTATAAGGATGTAAAAGTTACTTTTCCAATTCAAATCACATTTAAAGACAGTGTTTTTAATTCGCCTATTCTGAAAGATAAAGTTGTGACATCACGATATGGTTGGCGTTGGAGGCGAGCACACCAAGGAATTGATATTGATTTAATAAAAGGAGACGATGTAGTTTCTATGCTTGATGGCGTTGTACGTTTTGCTAAATACAATCCTGGACATGGTAAACTCGTAATTGTAAGGCATTACAATGGTTTAGAGACAGCCTATGCGCATTTATCGTCTATTTCTGTAAAAGTGAATGATACTGTTTCAGGAGGTCAAATACTTGGTAAAGGAGGTGCTACAGGTAATGCAAGAGGCAGTCATTTACATTTGATAACAAGTTATAAAGGCGTTTCGATTAACCCTGAATACTTGTTTGATTTTAGTGGTTCTGATCGTATTAGATCTAATGAGATTTGGGTGACACGACGTTGGGCGACACCTTATTTACATAGCTCTAAACAAACTACAAAGTTAGAATTGCTTCAAACAGAAGACGAAGCCATTGCAAGCTTAGAAAGAGAAAAGAAAATTTATGTGGTGAAAAAAGGCGATACTCTTTCTCGTATTTCAAGTCGTAATGGTGTTTCTATTCGTTCTATATGTATAAACAACAATATTAAAAGTACTTCGCTTTTAAGAATTGGGCAAAAGCTTTATATAGATTAAAAAGGAGTGAATTTCCTACTTTGATTCTACAACCTTGTTCGTCACAAAATTAACCAAGGGAATCACCACAATTACAACTGGAACAACAGTTAACCACATAGTCACAAATCGATCCATCCAGATGGATAAAAAACCATCAATGAAACCTTGCTCTCTAAATAACAATAATCCTGAAAGTGCAAGACCAATAAACACGGTCATGAAAAAGACAAAGACTACCATTCTGAATTTATGAGGAATTTTTTTCATTGCGCAAATATAGTAGATTAATCTTATCGTCTAAATCTTGAAAAAACTACTAATTTTTTCTTCGCATTTATAAAATAAACTCCTGTGAGCAAAACGATAGCTGCTATAATAGATTGCAATGTGATTTGCTCATCCAGAAAATACCATCCTAAAAATAGTGCTACGATTGGATTGACATAAGTAGAAGTTGCCACTTTTTCAGGAGATACAATTTTAAGAAGATAATTAAATGAAGTAAAAGCCACTATACTTCCTAATAAAATTAGCAATACCATTGAAATTTGCACGTCACTGCTCCAACTTGTAGGTAAAGACCATGGCTCACCAATAATTAGACTTACAAAAACCAACATAAGTCCACCTGTTACCATTTGATAGCCTGTGTTTACAAAATAGTTAGGAGGTAATTCTGCTTTTCCAACAAACAAGCTACCGTAAGCCCAGCCAAACATACAGGCAACTATCATTAATATACCAACTATTGCATTTTCCTTAGCTAAGACTTCTTGCTGACCTATTAATAAATAAATACCAAACACACCTAAAACAACTCCAATAATTGACATTGTTTTAATTTTTTTACCTTGATGAATTCTCATAAGCAGAAGAATCATTAATGGTTGTGCTGAAATAACCAAGGCAGCAAAGCCACTATCTACATACTTTAATGCCCAAACCGCAAGACCATTACCAAATGTTAAAAAAAGGAAACCTGCAATAGTTGTATTTATAAATTGTCTCTTAGTAGTTTTAATTGAAATGCCTATAATACTAGCAATAATAAAAATAAGCAAACCAGCTGTTATAAAACGTACAGAAGCCAACATAAAAGGAGCTAATTCACCAACAGCAATTTTATTGAACATGTAAGTTGAACCCCAAATCACATAGATTGCAAAAAATGCTAAAATGATAAAAACCAGCTTGTTTTGTTTGTCCATAAATTAAAGTTGCTTAATACAAATTTTGACACATCAATATTAATAAAAACAAATTATCTATTGTTTTTATTTATGCTTAAATTAGTGCATCAAAACTAACTATAAAAACCATGCGAAACTTTATAAAACACACAATTATATTATTTGTTCTTTTGACTTTCATTTCTTGTAAAACAGATACAAAACATACTATTGCTGACTTAAAAACTAAAATTGAAAATCAAATTTCAGACATTGATGGCGATATTGCTTTAGCTCTATTGGACCTCTCTAACGAATCAAATTCCATCATGATTAATACTGAAGAGAGCTTTCATGCAGCAAGCACCATGAAAGTTCCAGTGATGATTGAATTATATAAACAACAAAACGAAGGATTAGTAAATCTTAATGATTCCATTGTTTTAGTAAACGAGTTTAAAAGTATTGTTGATGGCAGTTCTTACAGCATGGATATTGGTGATGATAGTGACGATGTGATTTACAGTAAAATAGGCACAAAGCAAACCTTATATGACCTCATGGTTCCAATGATTACAGTGAGTAGCAACCTTGCTACCAATGTGTTGATTGAAATTGTAGATGCTAAAAAAGTAACCCAAACCATGCGAAGTTTAGGTGCAGATAAGATTGAAGTTTTGCGAGGTGTTGAAGACCAAAAGGCTTATGATTTAGGTTTAAGCAATTCTACAACTGCAAACGACTTATTGGTGATTATGAAAGCTATTGCAGAAGGAAAAGCTGGAACCAAGAACGATTGTAATGCTATGATAGCTATATTAAAGCGTCAAGAATGGAATGATATGATTCCTAAATATTTACCTGAAACTGTTGAAGTTGCACACAAAACAGGAACCATCACAGGAGTACATCATGATGCTGGAATAGTATACCTTGCAGATGGCAATTCTTATGCTTTGGTTTTATTGTCCAAAAATCTAAGTGATTTTGAAAAAGGCACTGACCAATTAGCACAAATATCAAAAACCATTTATGAGTTTTTTACTCAAAAGGCGCTTTAAACCTCTTTAAAAATCAATAAATTACAATTCACTACAAAAAAAGTGTAATTCACTACATTTGGTTTTTTAAAGCTAATCTTGTCATATACATTTGCTCTATCAATCAAATAAACGAACAGTTATGACAACATTATTTATCAAACGAAACCAAATCTTTAGCATTGCATTACTTGCATTTCTAATGGTGCTTCCATCGAGCACTCACTCACAATCAAGAACAAAATCAAAATCAAACTATTCGATTAGCAACGATGGCAAAGGGCGAATTCAAATTACCAATAATGGCAAGGAATTTCAAATTGAATACGAAGGAGACATTACTTTATCTGACGACGATAAAGATATTATTGCCATTTCAAATGGTGGTTTTGTAGAAATTGAACAATCCTCATTTGGTAACAGAAGACGTATTGTTATTGAATCGGATAGAAATGGAAACCTGATTAAAAAATATTATGAAGGTCGTACAGAAAAAGATTTTAATCCAGAAGGCAAAGAATGGCTTGCAGATGTGCTTCAAGAAATTGTACGTAGCACAACTTTAGCTGCTGAAGCTCGCGTCAATCGTTTTTACAGTAAAGGAGGAGTCAATGCTGTTTTAGCAGAAATTGGCAGAATTGAAAGCGACTATGTCAATGCGGCTTATTTTAAGTTGCTATTAGAAAAGAATCTGTCAAATGATGAATTAGTCAAAACTATTGATGTAGCTGGAAAAAAATTAGAGTCAGACTATTATTTGGCTAGTATTTTAGAGAGCAACCAGAAAGCATTTTTATCAAACAGCCAAACTGTAACTGCATACATTAACGCTGCAAAAAGTATTGAGTCTGACCACTATTTAACTAGTGTATTAAAGAAAGTAGTAAATGATAAAAGTATAACAGATGCACAAATGGAAAGCCTGTTGGAAATTTCTAAAGATGTGAAATCTGATCATTACATGACTCAAATACTAACTGAAGTTATGGATAACAGAGAATTAAATTCGCAGAATATTTCCAGAATCATTTCACTTTCAAGAGAGATTCAGTCTGACCATTACAAAACGCAAGTACTTAAAAAAGTAATAAATGATAAAGAATTACCTGTTGATGCTTATGATGCCTTTTTAGGAACTTTAGGAGATATTAAATCAGATCACTATATAACTACGATAATTAGTGAATTAATAGATAATATAGGTTCTAGTAGTGGTAGATATTCATTAAACAAGTTACTGGATATTGTAAAAAACACAGTTCAGTCAGACCATTATGCTTCAACTATTTTTAAAAAAATGGGTGAACATGATTTAACTGAAGATCAATTAATAGCTGTGCTTAACTCGTTAAGCCACATACAATCTGATCATTATATGACTCAAGCTTTGTCTTCATTTGCAGATAAAGTAAGACGTTCGTCAGAACGCGTGAAAGCTGCTTATAGAACTGCTGCAAAATCTATTGGCTCAGATACTTATTATGGTCGTGCAATTAAAGCTATAGACTAACCAAACAAATACCAAGGTAAATGGTTCTTACTAGATTTTAATTTTAGTGTAGATTCATTACCTTGGTTCTATGATTTTATCTAACCAACTCAACAATCCAATTGTGAAAAAGCATTTGCTCATCACAGCTTTAGGTCTGTTTTTAGGCCTATTGTTTTACAACTACTTTGGTGTTAGTATAAGTCCTGAAGGAAAATCGTACAACACTTCAGAGCTCATAATGAGTGCTTTGGGAGGTGTATTATTAGCTTATGTCACGTTTTATATTTCGGTTAAGTTAGATAAACTTTTGCCTTGGAAATCTCAACTAGTCAATAGGTTTGTTAGTGGGATTATAGTTTTATTCACTACCAGTTTTGCCTTTATTTATGGCTTGGTAGTTTTATACAAAAAACTCTCAAAGCAAACAGTTTTGGAAGATGAATTGTACCAAAGCAATCTCATAAAGCTCGGCATCATCTTGTTTATATTAATGCTGATTTATAATATTATCTATTTTGCGCTTTACTCCTATTATTCTTATTCAAAACTTCAAATTGAAACCGTAAAGTTTGAACGCAAACACTATGAATTACAGCTTAAAGCATTGAAGTCTCAGCTGAGTTCTCACTTTTTGTTCAACAACTTGAATACCATTTCATCCTTGGCGTTTAAAGACGTTGAACAGGCTGAAAATTATATTAGAGGTCTTGCTAAAATATATCATTATACCCTTAATAGCTATCATGTAAAACTGGTAAGTATTCAAGAAGAAATGGATGTTGTTAAGGCTTATTTATCTCTATTAAGTACAAGGTTTGGTAATGTTTTAAACTATTCCATTAACATTTCAGAAACTAATTTAAAACATAAAATACCACCATTAGCTTTACAAATGTTGGTGGAAAATGCTGTAAAACACAATCAGGCTTCAACAACAAATCCGCTTAACATAGAAGTTTTTGAAGAACATGATCAACTTGTTATAAGAAATAACATAACAAATTCTCCCAAAAAAATTAGTTCTTTTAATATTGGATTAAACAATATTAACTCCAGATTTAAATTACTTTACAACAAAGAGATTTCTATTGAGGAAGACAATCACTACACGGTAAAAATTCCAATAATCATAACTAATGAATAGGCTTTTTATACATAATCCGTTGTTTAGATTGTTCAGTCCTATTTTTAGTGGCGTTGTAGTGTACTTGCTCATATTACTTGTAAACAATAATGTAGAGCAGCTTCAAGAACAATTTTTAGGCAACGAACTCTACTTTTGTATTGGCTTATCACTCATAATTCAAGAGTTTTCAAGGCTTTTACTTTGGGTGTTTGGAAAGTTGCCTTCTCGATTTTCTTCCTTTATTAAACTCATTATACAAGTAACTGGATCTATGCTATTATGTATTATTTTAGTAACTGTATCTATTTATTTGTATTATAAAAACATCTTAGGTTTCACACCTAGTTCTGGAGAATTATGGATGTTTAACAGCATCTTTTGTGCCATTACAATCATTTATGTTTTGTTACACATAAGCCATCATTATTTGTACAAAGTCAATACGAAGCGACTTGAAAATGAATATTTGATGAAGCAGATGGTTGAAGATGATTTTATACAGTTTAAAAACGGCATCAATCCGACACTACTGTTTGAATGCTTTGAAGCCATGATTGTATTAATCAGGCAAAATTCTGACAAAGTGGATAACCTGATAGACCACATGGCATTGGTATATCGTTACATTTTATCAAAGAAAAGCAAACAACTTGTATTAATAGATGAAGAATTAAATGTTGTTGATGAACTTGTGCAGTTATTTAACTATTTGCCATACAGAAATGTAGAGTTTAATAGAGGTTATCAATCTAGTTTTCTTGTTGTTCCAGGAAGTGTATTAGCATTGGTTGAAAGCATCATTAGAAGTACTATTAATAATCCTGAAAAATCTTTAAGTATATATTTAAATGAAGATGAAAATCATTTAATATTCAACTACTTAAAGAATGATAAAATTGTTTCAGGTTTTAAAAAAGAGTCAATGAATGATATTGATTATAGATATTCAATTTATAGTAACGACACTATTATTATTGAAGAAAAGCAAGGTGAAAGAACCATAAAAATTCCTAAACTCTTAACCAAAAGCAATTCATGAATGCATTAATTATAGAAGACGAACTTCCTGCTGCTGAAAAGCTAGAACGTTATATTTTAAAATATGACGACAGCATTGCTATTGTAGCCAAATTAACTAGTGTTGCTGATGCTGTGAATTGGTTAAGAAGCAATGAAAATTTGGTCGATATACTTTTTGTGGATATTCAATTAAGTGATGGTTTGAGTTTTGAGATATTCAATCAGGTCCAAGTTCAAAAACCTATTATTTTTACAACGGCTTTTGATGAATTCGCTGTTGATGCCTTTAAACTAAACAGCATTGATTACATCTTAAAGCCAATTACGTTTACTGAGGTTTCCAAAGCGCTAACAAAGTTTAAAAACTTTAAGTCCATTTTATCAATCAAAACCATACAAAATGCTTCTGAAGCTTTCAATAATAAATCTTTTAAGAATAGGTTTTTGGTGCGATTAGGCAATCATATACATTCCATTAAAACTGAAGAAACTGCTTTGTTTTATGCCGAAGGACGAACGGTTTTTTTAGTCACTAATGAAGGTAAGAAGTTTGTTTTAGACTATAAATTGGAAGATCTTGATCAAGTATTAGATTCTGACAGCTTTATGCGAATGAACAGAACCTTCATTGTAAACATGGAAGCTATAAAAGATGTCATTGTCTATTCAAACAGCAGATTAAAACTCATCTTAAATGTATCAACAGACAATGACATTATTGTAAGTAGAGATCGTGTCTCTGACTTTAAATCTTGGTTTGGAGGTAATTAAATTGGATTATTTAATTATTTATGAGCTTTTCAATGGCAGCATCACCATTTGAGCTTAAATTGTTCATTATGGTTGATAAAAACTCCTGCTTATCAGTTGAATAATTAAGGTCAACGTCTGGAACAATCCCTTTGCCTTCATAATTGTTTCCCTTGGTGTCTAAATATACTTCGTTAGATAAACCAAACTCCCAACCATTTGGTAAAACTCTTTCAAAAATATCTGAAAAAACCCCTTCAGATGTTCCACCAACTCTTGTTATATTATCAAGTGACAAAGAGCTTAATATCATAATTTCGGTAGCACTTGCAGATTCCTTTGATGTTAATAAGTAAACGGGGTTTTTAAAGGCATTATCTATAGCCAACAATTCTACTTCAATAGGTTTGGTATAACCCTCACCTAGCCTAGCTTTCTTGGTAAAAACCAAACGCTTTTTATCATTAAAATGTCTGAGTATTTCTAAACCTACTTCGTCCTTTCCTCCTCCATTAAAACGAACATCAATAATTATGGCATCTTTATCTGATAAATCATTCATTACTTCATTCATAATACTTTTAATGCCCTCTAATTCTTTTTTTGTGAATTCTTCAGTAGGCAGCTCATCGGCCTTTTCAAAAAAAGCCAACCAATAGTCCCTTCCGGAAAGTGAATCTGCCAATTGATAGTCACCTAATCCCATCATTTGGTTTATTTGCATATAACCAATCTTGTCATTTAAACTTCCCCATTGCACCATTTTATTGCGTCTGGATTTTAAATCTTTAATGTAATGTTCAGCAATAGCATTGGCTACTTCATGATTTTGATATTGCTTTACAGGTGGATTTTTGCTCTGTTTTTCTATAGTTTCAGAAGTTTCATTTCTAAGTTCAGAAGCAGCTTCCTCTACATCATCTGGAGCACTCAAGCCAATATGTCCATCGTTAAAAGAGTCCAACATATCCTCCATAATGTTATAAAGTTCAGCAGCTGTAGTTTCAGAATTCACCATGGATTTATATTTATTGTACATGGTTTCCCAATTGATATTTCTTTCTTCAAAATAAGCATAATGATTTTTAAAGGCATTAGAAAGCACTTCAAAATTATAAACTGGATCGTTCATCTTTTCTGCTGAAATCTCTTGGTTGCAAATTGCTGGAATGCTGTCCAGTCTATTAAAATAGTACATATTTATACCATCTTTAATGCTTAAAGTGTCTCCTTCATAAGTGATGTTGTTTCCAAAATCACTTACTTCTCCATCTAATACTTGCAGACAAGAAATATCTGTGATATCATATAGGGAAAATTGTCCATTTTCTACTTTAGCAATTCTTCCATAGCCTACAGATTCCCAATAGCCATCTAAGGTTTTTTCTGCAGTTGTGTTATCTTTTTTACATGCAATTATGCTTAGAAAGAATAAGGCAAAGAAAATGTATTTTGCTGATGTTAAATGTTTCATGATGTTTTTTGTTTAAAATAGCCTTGAATAAAAGGTATGCTCGTTAACCAACTTTCTTTAATGAGTTCTGCGGCCTTTAAGGTATTGCCATTTTTAATTGATGCAATTACATTTTTGTGATAGTCTGAAGATACTTTGGCCAAGTTAGCATCTTTCATATAATAAAATTCATATATAAATACACGTAATTTTAAATCATACAATATGTTTTTTAAGCTATCATTCTTATAATTCTTTAAAAGTATTTGATGGAATTTAATATCAGATTGTATTCTGTCCACAGGATTATTATAAGAGTTTTCTTTCTCGAATAGTTTCTCAAGTGTATCAATATCTTTTTTGTTGTAAGATGATTCACTCACGCCTAAGTATTCAAGGTTGGCTATAATTGGGTACAATTCTGAAACCTTTTCGATATTTGGTTGTGGCAAAAAGAACCCTCTGTTGGGTATGGCTTCAACGATGTCAGCATGCTGAAGTTGTGTTAATGCCTCACGAATTGGTGTAACACTTACATTTAATTTTTTTGCCAAAACAGGTAATGAAATGCGCTCTCCAAAGCTTAATTCTCCATTTATCATCTGATCTTGAAGAAAATTTTTTACTTGATCTCGCAATGTTATTTTTTGTACCATGCGTCAAATATAATATATCGTATATGATTTAACAAATATAAAAAAGAAAATATTCAAAATAAATTGAACACTCTCTTTCTTAATAAATATTTTAATGATTAATAAATCAGTTCTGATTAATTTGCTTAATCATTGCACTAGCATTTTTTCCTGTTTCACCATTAGGATCCATTTTTAAGACCTTATTGTAATGTTCCAATGCTTTTATTTTATCTCCTGCTTTTAAATATGCTTCCGCTAAACTATCCCAAGCATTTGACGATTCTGGAAACAAATCGGCAACCATTTGGAAAATAAAAAGAGCTTCATTGATTTGACCATTATCTAAAACGTTATAGCCTGCTCTGTTAAAAGCTTCTTCAAAATCAAAAAACTTATACTTTGGGTCTTTCACCATTCGCGCTGCTTCAGTTTTCAGTTTTTCTATCTGACCTGTGGTGAACAATTCAGTCATGTACTGCATTGGGTTAAGTACATATCCTTCTCCAGAGTAAGAAAGTGCAGCGCTTAAAACTGGATCTTGGTTGGTTTTGTATTGCTCAAAACTCATATCTACTGCAGTATGAGGTGCTAACCAATCAGCATTTTCCCATTGAGGTTTGTCTTGCCACCATGCAAATGATAAATAAGTTGGAATTTTACTATTTGGCAAAGTGACGGTTCTGTTATCGCCATAAAAATTAATGTTCTCTGCAGTTGGCTCACCAACAAAAATAGCATTGGTGTAATTACTCATTTCATTTACCAAGTTCTGACATGCAGAAAAAGTGCGTCTGCCAATAATGACAAAGAGTTTGCCTACTTTATTTATTTTTTCTGATTGGATAATTCTTGTAATGATAGGTTTGTTTTTGTAGTTGTTTCCTCCTCCATTTAATCTAACATCAATCACTAGTTTTTCTACATCATTATTATCAATAAAATTAAAAACTCTTTCATAGAATGCAGGAATAGCTTCTGAAGGATCATCCTGTATTTGACTATGTCTTACATAGACTGTTTTTTCATCAGCTAAATATTCGTCGTAATAAATTTTATCCAGATTCTTTAAGTAAAAAGGTGTCTCATTCTGATTTCTTGCTTCAAGCCAATCACCTTCCTGTCTCACTAAGCTATAAGTTACTGGAACACGTTCACCTTTTGGTAAGGCTTTAAAAACTTGTTTAAATGTTTTACCATCTTTTTCTAAAGTCAATTCAATAGATGATTTTAAGGTAGAAGTGATTTTTTGAGCATGAAGCACTTCAGGGAATTTTAAGTAATTTATTCCAAAAGCTTTGAAATACTGCTCATTTTCAACTGGAACCACAGGATAAATGGCCTTTAGAGCATCTTGAATTGGTGTCGATTCCACAGCAATGACCTTTGCTCCTAATGCATTTTGATAGTCTTTATGAGTCCCTTGTATAAAAACACCATCACTAAAGTGATAGAGATTAAATGGCAACTGACTAAAGGTAAAAGGGTCTTGCCTAAAGCTAATGTCTGTATGACCATATTTGAACATTGATACAATTCGCGCAATCCCAACAACAATTTCATGATCTTGTAAGTTTGGAATTTCGGAGTTGAGTTTTTCTACAGCAGCATCAAATTCTTTTGCAGTGGTTTTTTTAAATAAGAATGGATAATCTTGATGAACGGTTTCTTGAAGAAACTTCAAGTCTTCTTGCCATTGAGCGCTTGTAAGATGATTTTGGGCATACGAAATCATCACCATAAGAAAGGCGATGAAAAATAAGTGCTTTTTCATTTTGATTGATTTTGATTGATTAATTATACTAGTAAGATGTTTTTTTTATGGAAACGTTACAGTTAAAATTGAAACTATCTTCTTTTTTACCAAATAATTCATCATCTATTCGCAAGGTAATATGCAAAATTCATGCAACAAAACAAAACACATAAAGACGATAAAAAAACTATATCAACTGGCCATTCTATCATGGAGTAACGTGTCATTGCGTATAAGCCCTTGTAAGTAAAATTTGAAAACTGACTATAACAAAAGTAAATAACAACAGTTGCTAAAACTAAATTAACCAATCGAGCATTTTTAATGTTTAAGTTATATCTTTTAAAGATTATAAAAGACCATAACATAGTCACTAAAAAAAACAATGGTACCAAAGTGCCTTGTAAAAAAGTTTTTAATGTGGACCAGTAATTAAATGGACCTGGTCTGGTATCTTCATAAAACTTAACAATCATTTTGCTTTTTAATTCGGTTGAAATCAACAGGCTTTTGATATAAGGATAAGCTCCAAAGCAAATAACTACAAGTAGTACAAAAAGGTGCAATTTCTGTAGCTTATACTCTTTTTTGGTAAAGGTCTAAATAAAAAATAAAAGTAAAGGATATATTGATAAATTGAAGTAGCGTTCGGGCAAAAATAAACTAGGATAGTAAGCTATAATACCACTGTACAATAGTGTTTTGTATAGTAGCTCTAACGTAACACTTAGTATAGACAAATACAGAAATAAATATCGTTGTTCTTTGAAGAGCGATTTTATTAAAAAAAACTGATAAATATTCCAATAAAAACGACTCCAAACCCTAAAAGATCAATAAGAAAAACACCTCTTAATTCTATTTAAGAATTATTATAAAATTGCAGCTCCAAGTTTTTTTCTCTAAAATGAGAAGGTGTAATACCTACAACCTTTTTAAATGTAGTATTAAAAACCGATTTGCTATTAAATCCAGATTCGTATAAAATTGAGAGAATAGTCATATCATTATTCTCATCTGCAAGCATTTTCTTGGCTTCTTCAATTCTAAAAGAATTGATAAAATCGTAAAAGTTACCATCATGATATGTTTTAATCAATCCAGAAACATTTCTGGTTGAAACACCCATTTGAGTCGAAAGATCAGATACCTTAAGATCTGCTTGCCTAAACAAACCATTTTCTAAAACAATATCACATAGTTTTTTATAATTCTCTTTGGTAATCACCTCATTATTTTCTACAGATCCCATTTTTAAGGTAAGGTTATTATAAAATAATTGAGGGTTTTTCAATAACGCAAAAAGAGTGGTGTTAGATAACACTATTAAGCTTATGATTCCTAGTATTTCTGAGTATTTAGAGACTTTTAATTGCTGCAATTCAAAACTAATAGACGATACTAAAAACAAAGACCAAACTACAATAAAAACAAAAATAAGAGCCTTAAACCATTTAAACGAGGCTTTAAACTTGCTATCTTTCTTCTCAGTATCAATCAATAACTTATAACTTAATACACTATATCCAATTACCTGTGCAAAATAAAAATAGGTAAACTTATTTTTTAAAAAACTAACTGTCTGAAACAAATTAGAATTTGTATCCATACTACCAATTACTACTTGAGACACATTTAATATTAAAAACACTACAAATGGCAAAAAGTGTAAATAATTTATAGATTTATAACTAAACCCTTTACAAATTTCCAATGAAAAAAAATAGATGAATGGAGCATAAAAGAATAACATAGAGTTAAGTATTATGGCAACATTTATGAGTTGTGAGGGCACATGATTAGCATCAAGACTAAACACAACATTACTGATAAGGGTTAAACCCTTTCCCAATAAGAAAAAAGAGAATAAATAATACGATGCATCCAATCTAGATTTGTAATACCAAATAAAGAATGTGAGAAATAAAAAATTAAAACCAGCAATAGCAAATAATACAACAGACATCTCCAAAATTTTATAAGGCAATATCATAAAAAAAGAGTAAATATGGCAACTATTTTTTGTTAATAAAACCTAAAGAAATAAAGGCAAGGGTAAGTTTGAATGCTTTTTACTGAAAATGCTTAAGTATGTTTTCTGATTTAAATTCTATCATCACAATTTGCTTATTAGGTGCTATTAATATATATGTTGGATAAGCATTTACTGAAAACATCTCTTTTAATTGATGTGTCATTAAGGCTACTGGCCACTTTATATCATGCTTTTTTACATAATTGTTAACTGATATTTTAGTATCATAATCAAAAATACCAACTATATTTACTTTATTGGTTTTAAACACTTTTTTTATGGTAGGTTCTTGCATAATACAACCACCACACCAAGTCCCTCCAAAATCGAGCAGTAGATAGTTATCATTAGCTATTAAATCATTAAGGTTAATAGTGTTTCCATCTAATAATTCTATGCTTAAACCTGAAACATTAGAGCCAACCTTAGTTTTTATACTAGTTCTCATATCGGTTTCTTCAATTTCTAAAACACTTCCTTGTTGATTAATGTGCTTTACACCATACTTTTTTCCAAACAACATAAACACCGCATTTTTATCAATAGGCTCGCCTAATCTTAAAAAAGAACTCAAGTCTTTGTTTGCATCTATGTGTCCTTCAAAAATCACAATCCTATCACCAAAATCACTGGTGTCAAACGTATATATACCATCTGCTGAGGTATCATTTAAAAGTATGGTTATGGGTTTACCATTTAAAGTGTGCTTAGACAATTTAACCGAAAGTCTCTGATTAGTCAACCAATATTTGGCATCAACAATGTCTGCATTAGGATATTTAGATGCAAAACGATTTTTTAAGCTACTTGTATTATTTGGCGTAATATTACTTTTTCCTAGTTTGTAATGATATGCAGAGGATGCATTGTTTTCATTCTTTAAGGATATAACTAGCTCCTCTTTATTAAACATTATTGGTAGGCCATCATCAGTAAAGTCCAAATTTCCATTTTTATCGATATAAAGGCTCGCTAGTGATGAGTTGTAATCTTTCACCAAAAAAACAACTTCTTTTTTAAATTCAGAAGCCGAATTCCCTTCAAAAAACAGAAAGCCATAAGCCAAAGTTTCGCCTTTCAGTTCTTTTGGCAAATGCTTAATAGATTTGCGCTCTGTTTTATTGATTATAACTTGGTTATCAAGCTTAAACAAAGGGTTGAAACTTACCAAATCGGTATTTGCTCCAAAAGGATTTATGTATGTGTTAGATAGGTTAAACTTCAGGTTTTGTCCATGCATAATAGTGTGAACCACCACAAAACAAACACACAAAAATTTATTCATTTCATATTCATTTTAATTATATTTTATCTAATCATCAAGACTACTTATTGTTATTTACAGTAAAAATTATGCTGTATCTTGTTACTCGTAATATGAATATTTTTACCTATTATTTAACTTTATACCATCCAAATTGTATCTCTTCAATCTCAAAAGAACTCCATTTTTATCAAATTCATAATTAATAAGATGAATCCCTTTATCGTTTTCAACAGGCTTGTTTTCTTTATCAAAATAAGATTCTTCAAAACCATTATGCAAACCCAGTTTTTTATTCTCCCAGTTAAAATTATAAACCACCTTTGCAAAACCATAATCCATATTTAAATAATTTTTTCTATTGGATAAGTTGTTGGAAGTATCTTTAAAAGACCAACCCAATTCATTACCATAATCATCAAAATCAAAAACTATAGAAGCGTAGCCTGCATCTTTATTCATTGCTATGTTACCAAAATCATCAATATTGGTTATGGAGTACAGAAAACCACTTTTATCTGTAAAAATTTTAGTTTTATAAAATGGAAAGTATGTAGTGAGTATGTTTGGCTTACCATCTATATTAAACTGCGTTTGGATAAAAGTACTGTCATCAATTTTTTCAAACTTGAAGACATAAGAACCTAATCCGCTTTCAATTTGATTGTTTAAAGAGTCTTTTAATATCATAGAAACTTTGTTTTTGTTTTCATCCAGTTCAAAAACTTCTTGATGAATGTTATCTCCCAAGTAGTAGTGCCTATACGTAGTAGCTTTATTGCCTTTGATATTATAGTATGATCTAGTTAACTTATTATCTAGATAGTTATATCTAACCTCATGTGTACCATAATAACTATTATCATTGGGTTGTTCTTTATCAAAGTATTGAATTTTTAATATCTTGTTGTTTTCATAAGTAAACTTATAATGTTTTAAAGTTTTAGCTTCTTCAGCAGATATTTCTCCTCTTCCTAGATATTCTAAATTTGGCGAAATAATGCCTGCCAAATTGGTATAGTATTTAGTTTGGCTATTTCTATTAACTTGTTCAACCATATTATGGTTAGTATCATAACTTTTAGAGTTTACTATTATACCTTTCTCGTTCCTAGAATGTATTGCTTTATGAACTCCTGTCTGTTTATGGTTTATTGGCTGTCTATTCTTATCAATATTCTGAAGGGTTTTAAAACACCCTTGTTCGTCAAAAAACATTCTGGTGCATTGCAACTCAAATCGACCTTGTAATGCAACTACTAATAAAATTGACACTTTTATAAAGGTATATTTCATCGGTTTTATTTTATTTCCATTATTTCAACCATATGTTCCCACTCATTGCAGTTCTGATTTATTCAGTGGTTGGTTTTGAAACCACCAATACATAAATCGGCATACAGAGAAGTTTTAAAGAATCTTGTTTCAATCAGAACTTACTTTTTGTTGTTTTTGATCTTCACACTTAAATCTAAAGATTGTTCTTTGAGTTTTTCTAACTGGTTTTCTAATAGTACGTTTCTATTCTCTGATTCTATATCCTCCTTTGTGGTTCTGGAAGTGCAAAACTCAATTCTTTCATCAATATGATTGAACTGTTTACCAGCTTCTATATTGAGTTTTTTAGCAATATTATACGCTCTTATTGCCTTTGTATAATCACCTGTTTCCTGTAAACCATCGGCATAGTTAAAATGTAAACTTGCATTTTCAGGAAATTCTTTAGTATTGATTTCCATGATTTCAAGTGATTTTTCCCTCTCATTTTGTTCCCATAAATGAAAAGCTATGCTATTTAATTCTGGCCTGCTGATGTAAAATTGATTCGATTGTTTTAACCTATAGAATAAATTATCAATTTGACTTGAAGTTAAAGCGTTTATGTGCTTAGAAAGTTGGTAAGCTATTGACAACTTTGGTATAGTAAATTCTACTTCATTAGAAATGATATCACTTAATTTTGAAGCAAAGCTTTGAAAATTTGGATCATCTGTATTCGTAACAAGAAATAAAGTTATGTCCTTATTAGTATAATAGGAGAAATAGCTTCTCCCTCCATAATTTTTTCCTATGTGATTAAGTATTTTATTCTTTTTATTATCATACTGAATTCTAACTCCTAGCCCATAATCTGATTTATCTTCATCTTTTGTGCTAATATCTGAAGGTGTAATTATTTTGCTATAAGTTTCTTTAGAAATAAATCCTTTATAAGCCTTTACAATATCAATTGCTTCTTTCGGATTTATATAAAAATGACCTGCTCCTAGTAGACTCTTCTCATATGAAGATTCAAAATTACTAGGTATGTTTTCATCGAATACCCATTGTCCGTTTGCTTCATTATAATCATAGCTGATGGCTCTATTTTTAAGATCATTGAAACTCACAAAATATTCATTAGATATCAAGTAGTCCTCTATGCTTTGATTCTCAATTTTTTTGAATAAATCGTATAATAGAATGTAATTTGTATTGTTATATTCAAATTTCTCATTAGGTGAAAACCTAATAGGTTCCTTTGCTAAAAAATCTATAAAAGCTTCTGGAGTAATAGAACCATTTAATGCTTTCCAGTTATGAGCAATAACAAAAGCTCTTTTTTGTAAACCCGAAGTGTGATTCAAAAGATTTTCTATTGTAATGCCTTTGGGTAATTTAGGGTAATAGGAGTTTAATTGGTCGTCTAACTTAATTATTCCCTTATCCACTAAACTTAAGATAGCTATTGAAGTAATCATTTTACTCACTGAAGCAATATTAAAAGTCGTTGTATCATCTATCAGACTATTCCTTTCAAAATTGGAGTACCCTTTTTTAAAATCGAGTTTTACAGAATCTCTTTCAAACACAACAATCCTTCCATTAAAATCTGATACTTTAGTATATTCGTTAATTGAGTTTTCAATCACCTCTACATAATTAGTCTGTGCAAAAATGCCTGTCATGCTGAGAAGCATTAACGCTAATGTTTTTGTGCATTTCATATTAATTGGTTTTTTTAATTAGATTATTATTTGTGTCATACCTTTTAGAATTTACTATTACACCTTTTTCGTTCCTAGAATGTATTACTTTATGAACTCCTGTCTGTTTGTGGTTTACAGGCTGCCCATTTTCATCAAAATAAGATTCTGACAATAAAAATCTTCCATCACCAGACCATTCCCATACGCGCTTTGCATAATCGCTATTGGCATTCATAGGCTTTCCATTGGCATCTTGAAATTCTAAAGCAATGCGATTACCAAAACGATCCACTTCAAAATGCCAAATTTGTGCTCCAGACCAATGGGTAGCTGGATTGCCTTGGGTATCAAAAAAAACAATATTTTTTAAATCATACTGCTCATGTATGTTTTGCTCTCCAGATGTATTTGATGGACCAATTACTTTGTTTCCATTGGCATCATAAACTTCCCAACGATCAAATCGTCCTTGTTTATCATAATAATAATGGTATTGTGCCACACCATTTTTGGTGTTAACTATGTTGCCATTATCATCAATATTCTGAAGGGTTTTAAAATACCCTTGTTCGTCAAAAAACATTCTGGTGCGTTGCAACTCAAATTGACCTCGTAAAGCAACTATATCTCCTTTTGCATCTAAACGCTCTTCTATAATACTACCATCGGTTTGATGCAACCAGATGTAGTGTTGCACTCCAAACATATCGACAGTAGTTTCTCCTGCTTGATTTAAGAACGATAGTTTTATATTTCTGCCGTGTGCATCTTTTTCATATACTTTAGTGAATACTTGACCTTGCACAGTAGTTTGATTTCCAAACCGATCATAAAAACTGTGACGTTCTTCGTTTTCATCATAAACGACTTTGGTTAATGGTGCGTTAATGTAAAGGTTGCCAAAAAAGCCTTCAAATTCTTTATAATGCTCACCTAATTTAACATGTACAGCTACAATTCTATTGTCTTTGTCATAATCAAATTGTAAGTGAATACGTTTGTCTGCTTCTGCTTTAGTTATGGGAGAAGCGCCTTTAAAGGGTTGATATGGAGATTCCCAAAACGGTAGATGTGCATAATACTCCTCTCTGAAGACCTCATTTAAACTTTGACTAATACTAATAATAGGTAATGAAACTATTATTAATATTAAAATTGATTTTTTCATAGTTTAGAGTTTAATTTTCTATTGATTAAATAAGCGATAAAAAGGTTTGGCACCCAACACAACCAAGCCACTATACTATAAGCGATAATAAAATCTTCAATAAACATTAAAAGTATGGGTAACCAAAGCCGCAATGACACAGCTGCAACACAGGTTGCGTAACTATATAACATAAACTTTTGATGTTCTAATAGGTTTCCTACTATAACACTCGCATAAGCATAAATAGTACTACCAAGCCAAACCATTCCGAGAAATATAAACCCTAATCTGGTTAGGATTCCTCCAGTAGCAAAAAAAGCAATATAGATTCCACATATAGAGCTAATTAAAACAGATAAAGCATAGATAATTCCAATAACTCTATGGATTTTTATATACTTGCGCCTTATGCGCTTATTAAACTGAATCCATCCTACTAAAAGCGCTAGACCTCCAAAAGTGATATGCCCATAAAAGCCTATATTCCATAAGCTATCTGCCAATAATTCTTGGGTTTTAGTAGCTAACAAACCAACATTTATTGGCCCAAAAAAGTATTTAATTGGATACAGACTGGTAAATACACATAAAACAACTAAAACAATTTTAAGGATTTGCTTTTTCATTAATAAATTTAATTTTATAAGATTATAGTTATCATGTTCTATTTCAAAACTATTCTAACTCATAAAGTTTAAAGTTCTAATTTCAAGAATGACAGCTATTAAAACCTATTTTTAATGATTAGTAACAGTTTTTTTTAATCACTAAAGTCATACAGCTTTAATAAACTTATAGGCACATCTCCATGCTCAAAAACTTTTTCATGAAACTTTTTATAATTGAAGCCAGGTTTGTTTTTAGCCTCCTTCAACAGGCTTAAAAGAACAGCTTCACCGTATTTATAAGTGATTACTTGAGCAGGCCATCGTTTCATTCTAGAAATCTCCCTTTTTGCAATCTCTTCTTTATCAATAATATGTTGGTTCCAAAATGCCAATGCTTTTTTATCTGACCAACCTTTATGATTAATTCCTATATCCAAACAAACACGAACAGAACGAATTAAATCCCACTCCCATTTGCCGTATTCATCATATATTGTTTTATAAGCACCTAACTCCTTACCTAAATGTTCTACATAAGCGCCCCAACCTTCAGCGAAACCTGGATACCAAAATAAATTCTGAATATCAGAACGATTAACAAGTGTATTAATAGATGACTGATAATGATGACCAGGTATGGCCTCATGTACATAAAACCATCCTATCTGCCTTTTATTAAATGGTTCATCAAACAAATTGTAATAAAACGTATTGTTATTGTAATAGGCAGGTACATGAGCCAAATCTTCATTAGTCCCTTTTTCAATGTTAACATTTGGAATTTGAGTTATATAAGGAAATATATTAGAAGCATTAACATCTACTATATTTCTCATCTTAATAAAACCTTCTTTTACTTCGTTAGGCTCATGAATTAAAAAGTGATCACTCTCTAAATATTTTTCAAAATCAACTCCAGATAACCCTGATTGCTGTTGGAGCCTATCCATATTTAATTTGACCTTGTGAATTTCTTTTAGACCAAACTCAAATAATTCATTTGGTTTTACGGATATATCAACCCACCTCTTTAGAAGATAAGTGTACCACTCTTTTCCAAAAGGGACAGAATAAATACTTTCCTTATCATTGATTTTTATTGAATTATCCCATTTTCTTTCTAGACTTATTCTTTCAAGATTAATACTTATTTCATATCCAATGATTCTATAGTCTAACAATTCTTGCTCGTTAAGCTTATTTGGGTTTAAATTACTCCATCTGTCATTCATGCTAGAGAAAAATATGCTTTGCTTTTCAATTTGGCTTTTGGTTTGAATATTATTTAATACATCTACATAGTTAACTTGCAAACCGGGTAATTCTAAAGCATTATATCCATTGTAAAAATCTTCCCTCAATAAATTAAAATCAGATTTTTGAGAAGAATTAATAAGGTCATACATCTCATCAAATGTCTGTTTATTCTCAGGATTTTGATATGATGTCACTATTTTTTCAACTTTCTTTTTTTGAAATTTGAAATCTGCTTGCCATGAGTCTTCATCTATCTGAAAATTAACTTCTTGTGAAATTAACGAGCTAAATAAAAACACACTACTTATGAAGAATATTAATTTTAATTTCATCTAGTTTTCAATTTTTGATAACATCCATTTTATGGTCTCTTTTCCTAATGCGACACTATAATTATCACGTGCATGTAACATGTAACTGCCATTTCCTAAAGTATCTACATTATGCTGCATTGTGTTGAAATTTACAAAACCATGATCTGCATTCGCTACTAAAACAAAGTCGCCTTTGCCTCCATTTTCATTTACAATCTCAGCTATTTTTTGTGCTCCTTTTGGACTAATCGCTTGGATATCAAACTCACCATGCATTGCCAAAACATTTGTCTTTACTTTAGACCAAGCATTTGGAATATTTATATCTGCTAAGCTTTGCCAAAAATCGAAATGCCTACCGATGTATTGATTTTGTCTAAAATTGATTTCATTATCCCTAAAAAAATCGGCATAAACTTTGTTCTCTAGAATTTCTGAGCCTGAAAGCTTATTAATTAAAAAGTCTTCATTAAACTTTAAATTCACCTTATTGTCTTCTATAATTTGGGAATCGGAAACACCAAAATGCTTTGGCTGAAGGGTATACAACTCTACCATATAGTCGTACCAATTTTGAGCTACACTTCCATAGGTGATAATACCGCGAGGCGGTTTTATATCGTTTAATAATGGAGCTATTACGCCACCCATAGAATGCCCAAACATAAAAATGTTATCTACATCAATACTATCATTATGCAATAGGTCTTTATAACCTTCTATAAAAGCAAGAAGCTCTTCATCAAAACTTATTTGCATACAATGTTTGCTGCTCTTGCTATCACCTACTCCAGGTTTTTCTAGTCGATATACTGCAAAACCTGCATTAACCCAATCTGATATTAACTTTTTTGCAGGATTGTCATCTGTAGTCGTTTCAACAGTTCCGCAGGTATATCCTTGTAAAAAATACACAACGGGAGCCTTTGTATTATTTTTAGGTGTAACCAGAATACTTCTTAATACATTGTCTTTGTAATCGACTTCGCCATAGGTAACATCTCCATTTCCGAAAGTCTCCATTGGCCTGCCTAATAATACTGTTGACTCTTTTATTTTTTTGTTTTTTGAATAATATTCTGCTTCAATTCTATCACCTTCATAAAGCTGACTTGTAATTCCCAAAACATCTTGAATTGTACTAACTGATGAACCATTTAACTTGGTAAGTACATCATCTTGCTTCACCCCTAAATTTGCAAATGTTGAGTTTGGCATAACTGTAGTAATGTGCACTCCTGTTTTAACATTAAAATTGTTCTGTATTGCAATACTATCGGTTAGTGTTTGCATCAATACACCTAACATACCTTTACGCTTTAAGGTTTGAGATGTTATCGTCGATGAAACGATAAAGACGATTAAAAAGAATAAGTATTTAATTTTCATAGTTTTAATTTGTTACGCTGTTAATTATAAGTAGAAACGGGAGAGATTTATCTTAATAATCGAAGTAACCATCAAACTTCCATTACTTTTTTTAAACTCTCCCTATTTCAAATAAATTAATGGCTTAGCTTCCTGGTAGTTTATAAGTTTTATTTTCAATTTCCACAATAATTTCCTTTAAGCGCGATTGAAATTGTTCAGGAGCTGTTTTTAAAGAGTTTTTTACATCCTTTAATGCCATTTTACTATTTCCTATAAAGTAATGGCTAATACCTCTATTCAGTTCCATAAACCAAACTGTTGCATTATTCTTAAGAAATTGATTACAATAATCTAAAGCTTGCTCATAAAAACCATTCTGTAATAAGAATGCAGTGAAACCATTTGCTTCATCTGCAGTAGCGTGTATGTCTTTAGCATCAGAAATAACTTTATTCATATCATCTATTCTATTCAGCCTTTTAAGCAATCTTACTTTTGTTGATGTATTGACTAAATTTCTATCTGCTGCAAAACCTCCATAACCTCCATTTATAGATCGGTCAACCCATTGTAGAGCTTCCTCTAAATTGGTATTATGATCTAAGCACCATAAAGCAGCATCATTCCAAGACTGCCAGTGATACGTGTTGATACCTCTTAGTTCATTTCTAAAACTATTAACAACAGTTTCGTTTAAGTCCACTTCAACTTTAAATGGAATTCGTTTTTCTCCCCATTCCAATCCAATAACCAGTGTATTTTCAGTTCTATTTAAAAACTCATAATCAAGTTGTTCTGACTTTGAGCAAGATTCTGGTAATACAGAGACTCGAAGACTAACATCTTTTTCTACATCTAAATAATAACTTCCCCACTGGTCATAATTGTGCGCAAATAACAACTCATAGGTGTCGTCTTTGGGAATTATATGAAAACCATATTTGCCAGCTTTTAATAATTGACCTTCAATTTTTACATCTGTACTAAACTCTATTGTGGTTGCCATATTAGCACCTGCCCTCCATGGAATAGGGTTACCTTGTTGTGGAATGATACCTGAGTTGTTCCAAACATCTCTACCATTTAAAGCAGGACTACTATAATCTATCGTAATTTTTGTGACTCCAAGCATTTGGCTCTCTTGAATTTTAGGGCTCACTTGAGGTATATTTAAAGTATGGAATTGTGCAAATAAGCTACTTTGCATGGTTAGCCCAAATACCAAAAAGGCCATTATTTTAACTGTAATTTGATGATGTTTCATGATGTTAATTTGTTTGTTATTTTATGTTTTTATTAATTGTTTATTATTTGTTTGAAATAGTCTAAAGAGGCTGGCTCAAAAACCATGATGTTGTCTTTAGCATTAAAATATCCCATAGAGACCAAGCCCACAAGCTTACCTTCGGCATCAAACACAGGACCTCCACTACAACCATTATAAGTGCCTTTAGGTACATCTAACCTAAGGTTATGATCCTCTGTAAATCCTAAAAATTGACCAGATACTTTAATAGGCGCATCACTTTTATAAGGATAACCCATAAAAAACAAAGGTTCATTAGGCTTTAGGGCTTGTTCTCTCACACTAAACACTGCAATGCCTTCTGGGATGTCTTCTTTTAGTTCAAAAATTAGCCAATCACCTTTGGGTGGCATTTCTAGACGTTCATTAGGGTTTTCGTTTATCAACCTGCCAGCTATAACTTTTTTAACTGGATTTGTTTTAGACATAAACTCCCAAGATTGTAAAGCATCACCAAAACTGATTGTTTTCATATGGTCTGTTTTTGCAAAAAACAAAACATGTTTTGCGGTAACTGCATAAAGCTTATTCTGGTACTCTAACACAAAACCGCTTCCAGCGTGTAGATTATTAAAATTGGTGTCTTTAAACGTAACCTTACTTACCAGCACAGAGTCTATTTGTGCCATACAGCTTGTTGAACACATAAACATGCATAAAAATTGAAGTATGATTAATTTTTTTATCATAATATGTTTTTTATACCGCAAAACGATAAGTGAGTTTAAGAATGATGGACCTATTCCTTAAATCAAATCCGTTAGTGCTATTATTCTGATTATAGATTAAGAATAAGTCTGATAGTGGTGCATAACGCCATTGCAACCTTGAAAACACACTAAAGTTTTCGCTTTGTGAATTGTACTGAATGGTATTGTTAAAAAAGAGCTTATTGGTAAAACTAAACAATCCTCTAAACCTCAGCAGATGCAAATCTATATCTCCATACTGATCAGGTAAATTAATATTGTTATAGTTATAGGCTACATTAAAGTTGGCCCAATACCCAAACCTTATGTTTGTAGAAGCTGCAAGTGTTGTAATTTTGCCGTTATAAAAACCACCATGTGTCACCGAGGTATTGTAGGTAAACACCTTTCTTCTGTCTGAGGTATAACTTACTGTTCCTGTAGTAAAGTTATAATTTCCAACAGGCAAATTATCAAACTCACTACCTAAGAAATTGGTTGCAAAATTAAGGTTCACTTCACTATTTGTTCCTAACACAGTAAATTGAGAGGTATTTTTAAAAAATAGGTCATAAGCCAAATTGTTATCACGCTCATTAAGACTTCCATTAGAGTTTAAAAAGATGTTGTGAAAAAATCTAAAGCCTTGAAAAATAAGCTTACTACGTTCTTCTTTTGCAAAGAACTTATAGGTTATATAAGGATTTACAAACATGTAACTTTGCCTAACTACTGCCTGAGCATCTGCATCATAATTAAACAAGCGAGGTGTAAACCCTAAATCGGCCTGATAATCTTTATCCAGTAAATCAAAGGTCCAACCTGCCCTTAAACGCCTTGTTGCATAACCACCATTAATTCCAAAGTATGATCCTTCGGTACCCTCATCGGTTATACTACTATGGTATTTTATGCTGTTATTAAAATTACCTTTTTTAGAGATGTATGTAAACTCAGCACCATAATTTCTGGCATAATCATGTATGTTATCATTTCCTGTTTCCTGCCTATTAACAAAAAGCCCTCTAAACTGTGACCTATCTAATACCTTATAATTAAAGGCTGCTACAGTGTTATTTTGTGCGTCAATATCAGTGTCTTCTTTAGTTTGCACATTCATGACACCAATACGCAAATCATCTGTAATATTACCTGTTACCCTTGCACCATAAACAATAGGTGTGGTTAGTCCAACACGTCTGGAAAAAAATGGATTGATTGAATAACTACCAAAGTTGGTAAAGATATCGGCATTTTCCAGAAAAAACTCACGCTGTTCTGGTAAAGAAATATCAAAACGTGTAATGTTGGTGATTTCCTGATCAACATCGGCATTTGAAAAATCCGGATTGTAAGTGATATCGGCATTTAATGATTTGGTAATGCCTATTTTTACATCAACACCAGCATCTAGTTTTGTTTTTGTATCCGTATGCTCAGACTGATTATCTTTAAGTGAAGATGCTGTTGCATAAGGCTTTACAAAAGCAATATTGTTTTTTACCTCTGGTACTTCTGGCCACTTTAAGGTGCCCATATAATTAACATCAATGCCGTTAAAATTTATTGGGAATGGTGTCCAGGTATAATAAAAGTTTTGGGTTTTATGACCACGAATAAAGTTAATGCCCCACTCTGTGTTACCTTCATTATAGCGAAGACTATTAAAAGGAATGGCTATTTCTACAATCCAATACGTATCGTATTGCTTTGTTTTAGACATCCAACTGGTATCCCATGAATCTGTATACGTGGTTCTACCTGGCTCCACTAATAGACTCCCATCAACTTTTGCTCCGCCAGCGTTAACACCAACCATAATTCCGCTCTGCTTCTTGTTAATGGGGTCTATAGCTATGGTAAAAGAATCACTTTCCCACTGTGAATTATCTGAGTCCCTTTGTAAAGATTGAATAATCCTATTTCCATCATCATAATGTTTTGCAAATAGGTATAAGTTATCCTTATCATAGGTTAATCGAATTTCAGATGGATATGCTGCCAACCCTTTATCACTAGGATTATGGTTGTACATGGTATCAATAAGCTGGTAGCTACTCCATTCGCCTGCCTCTTCTACACCATCAATTTTAATAGGTGTTTTAGCAGGTTGTATGTAATACTTATAGGTGTCACGAGTTGAAATTTCCTGCGCTGATAAAGTGAAAGCACCAAATAAAAGCATGCTTAATACATAAAGGATTGGGTGATTGTTCATTTTTAGATTGATTTTTTTTTTTGATTGATGATTAAATTTATTTGAATAGTAAATGCTCTAAAAACAAGCCTAATGTGGCATAGGTATTTTGCTTATCCTCTCCTACACGTTTCACTTCAACAAGTTGGGTTTCATTATAATACCTGTTGTTAGCAATAAGCATATAAGGCTGTGCTAAAGTTTGTAAACCTGTTAATGGGTTATCGTTAAGCACTAATACATTTGCTAAAGCATTGGTCTCTATTCGTCCTAACTCCTGCTTGCCTAACACCTCTGCTGCACTATAAGTTGCCGATTTTAAAATTTCATATTCAGATAGACCTGCTGCCTTTAAAAGCTGCAATTCTTCCATCACTGAGGCACCAGCTGCCAAAAAGTTTGGCCCAGAGTCTGTGCCAAATAAAACGGTTACACCTTCTTCTACCAACAAACGCGAAAGCGTTTCCATCGCTTTATATTTAGCCTTTGTATAGGCTTTATATTGAGGCCCTGCCTTAGTGTATATTTCCAGTTGCTTTGTACCTATAAACTTTGTGATTGGGTTTAAAGCTGCTTCTTGTAAATGGTTATAATATTCTAGGCCTTCCTGAGCTATTCTATATATTCTGTTAAACGCAACCAGATTTAAAGTAACCGCTTTATCAGATGCTTTTATTTCTTTTGCCAAGGTTCTAATACTGGCTTCAGTGCGCTCTTCATCTAAAAACTGTAGCAATTCTTCAGTGTGTTCTATAGATACTATAGAGGAGCTCAAAAACCTCTCTAAAGACACCTGTGGTGGATGACCAGCTATTTGAACTCCCTTTGCTTGTGCTTTATGCTCAATGGCATCTAATTGTGTTGCGCTGATATTATCATATACTTTCACAAAATCATACCCAGCACTTATATAGTTGTCTACTGCCAAACCAGCTTCTTCGGCATCATCTATCGTTTTATGAAAAGGGCCTGCATCATCACCACTATTAAGTGTAGGTGTGGCAGTAATGAGTTGGCTGCCTATTAGTTTCCCTTCTGCTAATTGCTGTTTCCAGCGTAAGTGCATCGGAAATCCCATCATGTTTCTAACCGTTGTAACGCCATAGGCTAAATACTGAGCCAAATCGGTTCTGTCAAACACATGTGCATGCATATCAATAAGTCCAGGCATCACATATTTTCCTTTGGCATTTATAGTATGGTACCCTTCTCTTAACACAGTATCAGGAGTAATGGCTACTATACTGTTTTGCTCTATGTACATGTTTTTATTGTACATGATAGAATCATTACTCATGCTAATTACATGTACACCTAGCAAAGCAATGTTCTGGTATTTTGTACCCAAAGGCTTCATCTCTTTTTCAGAGTATCTTCCGTATGGGATAGACAATAAAACAATACATAGTAATACTGCGATAATGGAAAGCATCCATTTGATGCTTGTTTTAAGTATCTTTTTAAGTTTCTTTTTTGATGTCATGAGGTCTTACTAAACCATTTAATTATGATGGGCAAACATAGAGGTTTGGCTAAGGCCAATCGACCCAATACAGGTATTTGCAGAAATCCGAACCCTTTTTTAACTGAGATTTAACAGATAGTTAAAAAAATTAAAATTCGGTTTTTATAAAGTGGAAGTTGTGGAAGAGTTATGCTATGTCGTGTTCTTATTATTCATTTTCTTTGCTCGCCCACTAGCATAGTTCTGTTAATTGAATGATATAAACTTGCTACGAATGAATTCGTATATGTAAGAACTTATTTAATCACCAACTATGTTATTTTCGATTACTTCAAAATCGTCTTGGGTTAGAACGTGTTTAGAGTTATCAAGTAAAAGGGTATGCTTTAAAGAAGGAAAAATATTTTTAGCTCGTTTTATTATTTTTTACTAGGAAACATAATAACTTTCTCAGCAGCGAAAATGGTGATTGGTGTTTTTATGCTTTTTGCCTTATCCTTAACTATTATTGGTCAGGGGTGTTTAAATCCATATCAAAAAACTTCCAATTATCTGTTTCATATATGGCATGGGCTGTTATAATCACTATAAGAGCAATGGTTGCCCAAAACACCCATTTTATTATTTTTTTATATAACCGTAATAACTTCATACGAGTTATTTTTTTGTTTTGTTATCTTTTGGTTTTAGCGAATTGGACGGTTTAGAAGTGGTTCTTCCTAAATCAATTTTCACTGTTTTGGTTTTGCTTTCCCATATTCAACTGTTCTCTACAATTTCACGTTCTTCTTGTGTTAAGCCATACAACTCATAGACCATTTCATCAATTTGTTTTTCTGCTTGGGTGATTTGGGTTTGTAGCTCTTGGGCTTTGTTCTTGTTGTCCTCAAAGAGTTCCAGCCACTCAAACTCATCTTTTTTGGTTAGTGGTATGCCACCTGCTTTTTTAATAGCTTTGTTGAGTTCTTTTATAAAGTCTGTAAAGTCTAACTCGTGCCAGTTTTCGAGTTTTTTATTAACCAAAATATTATTTTGGCTTAAAACAAAATTTATAAACTTTCCTTTCTGTTTATTGAAACTTAAATAGGTCTCCAAAACTGATGCAACAGCTCTATTTAAATCTTTAGATTCAAAATTTTCTGGTAATGGAATGTTTAAAATATACTGGCTTTTCAATCTTAAATAACCTCCTCTTGCTTTTACACATACAGAATTAAGATATACTTCTATAAGTTTTGAATTTAGAATACCTAACACACTTTTAGAATTAGTTGGTAATCCAAAACAAGTCATATCGATTAAAACATCCTTTGCAATAGTAAAGTTTACTGTACTGGATATATCAGGATAAACAATATATTCTTCTCGAAAAGGGAAATCTAATTTAATTTGTTGATATTCATACCACTTTTTAGTTCCTTTTTCTATGCCTTTATCAATAATAGCTCTATTTGATAATTTATCCTTATTTTTTTCAAGAAAGCTTAAAACCTCTCTATGACTATTAAAATCTTCTATTAATGCCAAAACTTGATTTTCGGATTGTTCATATGGAAACACAATCTTATTTGCTGTATCAATAGGATTGTATTTTTTCACCTCTCTTCCAACCAAATATTCTTTTAATAAAACAGAGTTTTTTATCTCTTCGGGAACTTCTTCTTTGTTAATTATATAAGATGTATTAGAACCTGTTTTGATACCAACTTGAGGTTTATCAATTAATTCAGATAATTTTTTGTTTTCATCTTCTATTTTTCTTATCAAAGAGAACAACTTATTATCCAAAGAACCTGTTGACCAAGAACCTAATCTTTTAAAGATTTCAGATTGTATAACTTCGATTGAATTTTGGAAGTTATTCTCAACTTCTTGATAATTTTCTTCCGATACCACAAGTAATTTTGATTCTGATTTATTGGAATTAATTTTTTCTTTATCAAAAAGTATAATCGATGGATAAGCAACAATTCCACTAAAGACATCTAAATCCCTAAAATCAATAAAAGAATTTATTTTACTATTATTCTGTAAGTATTCAATTAAAGGCTTACCATATTTTGTTTTAGTGTACTTGCTTGACACAATAAAACCACACTTGCCATTTTCCTTTAAATTCACTAATGATTTTTCAAAGAAAAAAACATACAAATCAGATTTACCAGTAAACACTTCATATCGTTTTTCAAGATATTTTTTAGACTCTGTATCTATAAACTCATTTCTAACATAAGGCGGATTCCCAATCACCACATCAAAGCCACCTTTATCAAAAATCTGTGGAAATTGTTCTTTCCAATTAAAGGCTTTGTCTCCTGCTACCGTTTTACTATCAATTAATGAGTTGCCACATTTAATGTTGTTGCTTAAATCGTTGAGTTTACGTCGTGGTTGTGCAGTACGTAACCATAGCGATAGTTTGGCAATTTCTACGGATTCTTCGTTGAGGTCCACCCCATAAATATTGTTCTCTAAAATGGTGTTTTCTATATCGCTTAAAATTAAGCCTCCACCCAATACTTTAGCTTTTAGTTCATCGATGTAACGGTGTTCTTTAATGAGGAAATCCAATGCTTGGTTTAAAAATGCTCCAGAACCACAAGCTGGGTCACAAATAGTGATTTGCAATAACCATTCTCTGTAGGTGTCCAAAACTTCTAACAGTTGTTTTTTGGTGTTTTGGTGTGTGCCTTTCTTTACCTCAAAATAGGCTTCTTCCTTAAAGCCCAATGCTTCTTTTTTCTCTTGGCACAATTTGCCCACCGTATTTTCTACAATGTATTTGGTAATGTATTTTGGTGTATAGAAAACGCCATCTTTTTTGCGTTTGCTTTTTTGTTTATCGAACTCACCACCTTCAATTTCGGCATTAACGCTTTCAATCTCGTTGAGTGAGTTTTCAAAGATGTGCCCTAAAATATTGACATCTACCTGACTGCTAAAATCATATTTAGCGAGTTTATAGGTGTGTTTATACAATAACTCATCGTCTATTTCCAAATTATCAAGAATAGCATCCGGTTTAAACAAACCGCCATTGTAGGCATAGATTTCCGCTCTTGATGTTGTGCCTTTTCTACCTTGATCCAAAAAGTGAAAGTATTGTTTAAACAAACCGTATAATGGGCGATCGTCTCCAAAATCGATATCGGCTTTCCACTTGTCCAGAATTTGGATGGTTGAGTTTGGTGGTAAGAGGTCTCTATCTTCGGCAAAGAAAATGAACAGAAAACGGTCTATTAGTTTCTGTGATTTTTTGAACAGGGATAGTTTGACGTTTTTTTCGAGTGCTTTTAGTTCGTTTACTTCTTGAGACATCTCGGTAAGCTTCGCTTCAGTACCTTCTAAACTTAAATTTTTAAGTTTTTCGGTAGTGCTCGATGTGACAACTTCTGCTTTTAGACGTTTGGCATTTCGTTTTACCAAGTCTCTAAAGAGTTCGCGTTTAAAAACAGAATAATCGTTATAAAACTGTTTGGTTATTTTTTCTTCCTCAACCAAAGAGGCTTCTTTAATGGTTAGCGGTAACTGGTTAAGAATGTTGTCTTTTTGCAAGCATAAGTACATTAAAGCAAATTCTTCTGGGGCTAACTGAAACAGGTTGAACTCCAAAAACTCGGTAGCATCATTGATGTAAAACCTTAACTTCTCAAAATTAGATGTGATGACATAGACACAGCCTTTTTGGTTGGCTTTATAGTCAAACGCTTGCTTGCGAATGCTTTCTAAATCTTTGGTATTGGTCCCCTTGAGTTCAATAACACCAATGGCTTTTGCTTCCTTTAAAATGGCTCCATCTGCTTTACCTGCTCCTTTTTGGTTTTTAAACTCGGTGGTAATGTTAAAATCAGGTTTTGGATTTAGGGTATAATCCAGGACATTTACAAACAGCTCGTCAAGAAATTTTGCCTGGTATTGTTCTTCTTTAGAGTTTTTGATATTCTCCTGAATGGTAGCATTGTGAAAATACTTGGTGTATTTTTTATAGGCACGTTCTACAATAGCTGTGTCTTGTTGGGCCAGATATGTTTTTAATACTGATGTTTGAAATAATGCCATTTAAAATTCAAAAATAAAAACCTAAAGTTAAAAAACCTGACGACACTTTGTACAATAAATTGTATTTAATCTTAACACAACGTCATTGCGATTCTGACCTTTAGCGTCAGAAGTGCCAATCGCTTCCTTAGCATTCTGCAATTGTCACACTGAGCCTGTCGAAGTCAGCCTGTCACACTAAGCCTGTCACACTGAGCCTGTCGAAGTCAGCCTGTCGAAGTGAACTTTTCCAAAGGTTGATGCAGAATAGACGAACAAAAGCTTCGAAATTCAAGCGTTACAAAAGCCACGAAGTTTTGAAGGCGGTTTTGCAAAGCAAAAACTCCTCATAAAAGACGTCGTTTTTTCAGTTCTCCTAAGCTTGACGTAGGATTGGACGAGCAAAAAAGAACAAACAATTAAAACCTAACTTCTTTTAGCCTTGTTTACTCAACTCTAAAAACATTCCAAAACCACAAACCCAACACCTTCTTTAGCATTCAACAAATACAGCTCACCATCCACCTCTTGGTAAAACCGAACGCCCAACACACAAAGCAAAGTACCAACACCATTGGGCAAAATATCAGGTGTTAATTGTATGGTTGTTCCATTAAAGCTTTTATTTAGAACTAATGGTGTAGCCAGGTGCAAATTATTGTATTGGGTTTCAAAATTAAAGTCAAGTACACCATAGTTCAGTTCAATATGAGTTGCTCCACTTAAAAACCCTACCTTTTTAATATTAAAATGAGAAATCGTCAGTTCAAAAGTACTACTGTCAATCTCAAAATCAAAAGGCAGCACACGCCTCACATCACAGTCTGGCGTATAATTAAACTGCCTTAATAAAGCAATGCCTTCCGTTGTACTTACACCTTCAAAAACAACACGCTTTCCACGTTCATGCAAAGCATCCAAGTCCTTAAGCTGTGTAAATAAGGTCATCAACCTACTATGAAAATAAGTAAACTTAAATCCTTTATAAAACGGTCGCAAAACCACCCTAAAAACCTTGTTCACACGCGAGCAGTGGCCAAACTCACTGCCATTTTCGCGCACGCGTTGCATACTTGCCTTGGTTTTAATAGCCTTACCATTAAAACCACCTCCAGCTTTTCTGGCTACAGGTTTGCCGTTCAAATAGTAAAAATTGATACCACCAATAGTACCTGTTAATGGGATTATACCTTTCTGCTTGGCCATAAGTTGTCAGTGTTGTTTAAACATCAAAGTAACAACAATATACAAAAATTAATCTTATGGTTATAGCGTGGTTATAACATGCTTATAAAATAGTTATAGCAAATTAGATATATAACTAATAAACTCTTGATTAAATTATCTAATATGACTTCCAGCATTCACATCAATTGTGGCTCCTGTAGCATGATCCATTTGTCCACTACACATTAATGCCACCAAAGGCGCTAAATCACTTGGTTTGGTTAACTTATTTAAAGCAATCTCATTAAGAACACGTTCTTCACCATAAGTATCAATAAAGGATTCAGCCATTTGCGTTCTGGTGAATCCTGGAGCAATGACAAACGATTTGATATTTTCTTTCCCAAAAGAACGTGCGACACTTCGTGCCAAAGATGTCAAACCACCTTTTGAAGCAGCATAGGCGAGATATTCTTCGGTTTCACCTCTAAACACAGCTCTGCTTCCAATGTAAATAAAACGCCCTCCTTTTTGTGTTCTAAAATGATCAATCCCTAATTTGGTTAATATTCCAACAGAATCAAGATTAATGGCTATGGTAGTTTTCCAAACGTTTAACCAATCCTCCAAGTTCTCTTTTGTGGAATGCTGTAAAAAAACTCCAGCATTCAATATTATCGTATCAATACGACCAAAGTCTTTAATTACATTTTTAAATAAGTTAACAATATCTTCTGTTTTACTCAAATCTGCTTGAAATATTTTAGATAGAGTTTCAGGATGCTTACCTACTAAAGATTCAGCAGATGCTTTATCAGAATTATAATGCACAGCCACTTTTGCTCCCATTTTCATGGCATAATCAGCAATGCCTTCACCAATGCCTTTAGAAGCTCCTGTGATGAGAATATTTTGATTTTTTAAGCCAATGTGTGTCATTTATAAAATATGTTTAATCCAGCCACCATCTACAGCTAAGGAAGTTCCTGTGATATAGCTCGCTCGTTCACTTGCTAAAAAAGTGACTGCAGCTGCAAATTCTTCAGGGTTGCCAAAGCGTTTTAGAGGAATTTCATCAATGGCAGATTTAAAAGAAGGATTGCTTTCAATTAAAGACAATAATCGATTGGTCTTTGTATATCCTGGCATTACGTTGTTAACAGTAATGTTGAATTCGCCCAGTTCACTGGCTAAAGTTTTCATTAAACCAGCTACAGAAGCACGAACTGAATTAGATAAAATTAAATTATCTACAGGTTGTTTTACAGCTTGTGATGTTATAGCGATGATTCTACCAAATTGCTGTTGCTTCATTCCTGGAATTACAGCCTTTACTAAAGCCACTGTACTTGCTAAAAGAAGTTTATAGGTGTTATCCCAATCGTCCATTGATAAATTTTCAAACTTTCCAGAAGGTGGACCTCCAGTGTTTGTAACCAAAATATCTACTTTGTTATGGTGCTTAAATAAAGTATTTAGAACAGAATTTCTTTTATTATCGTTAGATAAATCGCCAGAAATTGCCAACACTTTTGTATTACATTTATGCTCTATCTCTTTCTTGGTTTGTTCTAGCTTTTCTTTATTTCTTCCATTAATAATTACTGTTGCACCTTCTTTTGCTAATTCCATAGCCACAGCTTTGCCTAAGCCATCGCTGGAAGCAGCAACAAAAGCGACTTTATTTCTTAAACCTAAATCCATTGGTTATTTGCGCAAATAATCATCTGTACCATCTAACCAATCTTCTCGAATTGGCGACCACGTATCGATTTCCTCAACATCACCAATCATTAAAGCTTCATGAGGTACATGCGCTGGAATAACCACAGAATCACCAGGACCTAAGTCCATAGTTTGTTCTTTGTTGGCACCAAACCAAAACCTTATGGTTCCAGAAATAACTTGTGTTACTTGTTCATTATGATGCTCATGTAATGGTACTAAAAAGCCATCTTTAAATTTCATTTTTGCCACCATAACCTTGTCACCATAAATCATTTTGCGTTGCATCTTGTCTGTGACTTGCTCAACAGGAACGTCGTCCCAATTAATTTTTTTTAGCATAGTTTAATTTTTATCTATTAATTCATAACCTTGATTAATTCCTTTTTCCAGAGCTGGCACACCACGTTCCATCCAAACTGGTTTTGGAGCACCTTGCAAATAATGGTCAAAAAACTGCTGCATTCTGATATTGAAATCTTTTCTATTCTGCATTTTTAAAGGCCAATGAGGTTCGTCATTATAATTTAAAAACCAAGCTGGTTTCCCTAGTCGACGTAAGCTCACAAAAAACTCAATGCCTTGGTACCATGGCACGTGACCATCGGCATCGTTATGCATAATTAATAAAGGTGTGTTTATTTTATCGATGTTAAATATTGGAGAATTCTCCACATAACGCTGTGGATACTCCCAAGGTGTTCCTCCTATTCTACTCTGTGTGTGCTCGTACTGGAATTGTCTGCTCAAACCTGTCCACCAACGAATTCCGCCATAAGCACTAATCATATTTGGAACTGGAGCTCCAGATTCTGCAGCTTTAAAAATATCTGTTTTGGTCACTAAATAAGCAATTTGATAACCTCCCCAACTATGACCTTGTGTACCAATATTATCTTTATCTATAAATCCTTTTTCTATTAAAGATGTAATGCCAGGAATCACGCAATTAAAGGCGCTTTCACCAGGATAACCTTCACGATAATATACATCTGGATTAAAAATTACATAACCTCGACTTGCATAAAAACTATAATTGATTGTTGAACGACCAGGATTTGGTGCTTTATGTGAATGCAATCCATCTGAGCTTTTTTCGTAGAAATTCACAATCATTGGATACTTTTTGTTGGGATCGAAATTTTCAGGTTTAATTAGCATTCCTGTTAATGGCAAGCCATCTAAAGAGGTCCAATGCACTAATTCTGCAGTTCCCCAATTATAATCCTTTTGCTGAGGATTAGCATCACTTAAAACGGTTTGATTTTTAAAACTTAAATCTGATAGTCTAAGATTTGGAAATTCTTCAAACGATTGTCTGGTAAACAACACTGCATCACTAAACTTTGCTTTACGAGGTGTTGAGTAACGATAAGGTCCATCTACAAGTTGATTTCCAGATTTGTTATTATAATTAAATTCATAATAACCAGAGTTTTTGTTGGTTTCATTAAATGTAGTGAGTAACCATTTTTGTGACGTATCTATAGATCGCTCATCAGAATCTAACCTAACGTAACGATACTCTATTTTGTTTTCTCGACCTTTGGTTAATCTAGTGCTTGTTGCATTGTCTGGATTAAATTCCCAAATATCGTAACGATCATAAATAATAATGGATTTGTCGTCTTTTGTCCAACCAGCAGAACCGTATGATCCTGGATAGTTTGGTGAATCGTTAAGCTCATCATAAAACACTTTATCTTTTGTTAATGCGATATATTTTGATGTACTGATATTATAGGTAAACCAAGTACTATCGGCAGGATTGTAACCATAAGCATATTTGCCTTTTGGACTTAATTGTGTGTTTCCTAGGTTTTTCTTCAAAGCAGATTTTACAACTCCTGTATTTACATTCATGATGGCCAAATCTTCAGCTCGCCTTCCTGTCCACTGACTTTCTAACAAGTAAGGTTCTTCATTGCTTACCAAAGCAAAAGTGCCATTACCTTCATCTGCTAATCTTGAATCTGGATACGCTTTAGTTGCAATCTGAATTAGCTTCTTATTGTTTAAATGATAAACGGTTTGAAACGATTTTTTCTGGTCGTTTTTAACTTGTAATTCCTGTACTGTATACAATCTTGGTTCGTCATAAGTCCATACTTCAACGTTTACAATTTCTTCATCCAACAATAAGGTATCTTGAACAATAGCAGGAAGTGCAAGTCCGAAATACAATTTGGAATCATCTTTAGAGAAACTCACATTACCATCAGACGATACTCTGTAGCCTTTAGGAGCCGTTTCAGCATCAACAACCAATTGAGCCATGTTGTTTGAAGTATTCCAAGTGTATAGTTTGTTTGGTCGCACGTAAGCTTTGGTTGTATCGGCATCGACTACAAAGCCTAAGTTTTTACCAGAATCACTAAAGCTGAGTTCAAAATATTTAGTTTGATCATGCGAATCAAAAACTTGTTTTGTGGTGTTATTGGTTAAATCTACAACATAAACACCTGGTTTTATATCAGCATCGTCACCAGTTGTAATATAGGAAAGCATTTTCCCTTCTTTAGCAAAAATATAGTTAGTTACAAATTGAATGGTGTCTTCTTTTTTTGTTTGTAGATTTCTAATCACTAAAGGATAACCATTTTTATCATTTGCCTTTTTAGCTTTCTTTTTTGACTTAGATTCAGTTTTGGTGGAATCGTTTGAAATAGAATCTTTTTCAGTTTTTTTAGGAGCGTCTTTTTGTGCTTCTTCAAACGTATAGGCTATAAAACCTGACGATTTTGGAGGTGTTTTGTAGGATTTTATATTGGCAATTTTATCAAGAGTATTATTAAGCAAATTGTAAATACCAAGAGTATCTTTCGGCATCTTATCTTTCTTTACTTTTCTGCGTTTCATTTCGGCAATACTATCTTTCCATGCTTTAATTTGGAAGAGTGCAAAATTAGAATCATAAGTAAATTCACCTCGTTCTGAGCGCTCGTGTTCGAAAACTAAATTGGCATTGTTATCTTTAATTTTTAAATGATTGTCTTTTTCTCCTTTTTCAAGAGAATACAAAATGAATTTTCCATTCGGTGCAATGGCTTCTCCTTGAATGGTGTTCCAGATATCAAAATCTGAATGGTCCAATATTTTTTTCTGAGCAAATGAGTTTACTGTAATTAATAATAAAATGACATAAAATACTTGTTTCATAACTTGGTTTTACTTTGTAAAATAATAAAAGGGAGTTGCTATCGATGTTTAGCAACTCCCCAAATATACTATAATTAGTTTTTCATTCCTTGACCCTCAACCCAAGGTGCGCCTGATGCTTTCAAGCCACTTTCAATAGATGGTATTGTGTTGTTAATAATTGGCTTAAGCTTAGTTTTTACTTTATTTAATTGGCTTTGCACTCTTTTTAAAAATGCTTGGTGTTCATCAGTTGGCCCATAAGTATTACCCAAAGCTCTCCATCCAATTGAGTTCCCTTCACTAGCTGTTGGATTTGAACGCTCTCCAATTTCATCCTTTAAATCATCTCCATTTAATTCTTTATCAATATTTAAAAGTGCCATTTTTACGTCGTTTATTTTTTTGAACAGATCATCACTTGGTTTGTCTGCCTTATTCAATGCTCTTTCCATGGCATCTACAGTCTGTATGGCTGTTGATAGAGCAACATTGGTGGCAGTAAGGTCTTGCTGAAAAGCAAAGACTTCATTTCTAAACGCACTCATTTCTTCAAATGATTTACGTTTAAGTGTACCATCATACAAAGGTACTATCTTAAAAGGTTTTGGGCCTTCAAGGACAGTATTAACACCATCAACTCTTTTAACAATTGTTACAGTATAGTTACCTGGAGTGGCCATAACACCTCCTCTTCCAAAACCTCTTCCTCTTCCAGATGTTTCTAATCTTTCGCCGCTTTTATTTGGGTAGCTTAAATTCCAACTCACTCTATTAAATCCTTTTTTGTTTTTGCCTTCAACTGTATTTACAACATTGTCATTGGCATCTTTTATAATTAAAAGAACATCTGGGCCTTCCTGTCTGTTTTCAGCTTCTAAAGCATCCCAACCAGGAAAATCTGTGTTTGTTTTTTCTCGTTTTTTACGGTCATCTTTTAATGAGCTAAAGCTGTCAGCCATATAATATGTAAAAACGGCTCCAAATGGAGGGTTTTCTGCTGCATACTCATTATCTCCTTGACTTCCACCAGTTCTGCTACTTGGACTGTACCAAAGTGCATCCTTGATTGGAAATAACGTAACCTCTTTTGATAACGTTGAATTATTAAATTCCCTTATAGGTGTAATATCATCTAAAACAAAAATACCTCTACCAAAAGATCCTGCAACCAAATCATTTTCTTCTCTGTGTATAGTAATGTCTCTAAAAGAAATGGTTGGAACACCACCTTTAAGCTGTATCCAATTTTTACCTCCATTATTCGTGAAATACACTCCAAATTCTGTGGCTGCAAATAATAAGTCTTTTTTTACGTGATCTTGAACTAATCGCCATATTAAGAGAGTATTAGGCAAATCGCCATTTATTAATGACCAAGATCTGCCTTTATCAGTACTTTTTATTAAATAAGGTTTGTAATCGCCATATTTATGATTATCCAAGGCTGCATAAACTACATTGGCATCAAATAAATCTGCTCTTATATCATTAACAAAAGGTATTGAAGGCAAGCCTTTAATACTTCCCAATGAAATTTTTCTCCAATTAGCGCCTCCATCTTCAGTAACTTGAATGAATCCATCATCAGTTCCAGCATAAAGTAATCCTTCTTGTTTAGGTGATTCTGTTAATGAAGTAATTGTATTATAGTTAGACATTGCTCCAACATCCCAAGCATTGTCCCAGCTTTGTTGCTTACCATACATTGGCAATGCTATTCGTTCTTGATTTAAGGTAAGATCTGATGAAATTGGTGTCCATGCATCACCTCTATTTTCAGATTTCCAAACACGTTGCGAAGCCACATATAATCGTTTAGGATTATGTGGACTTATCAAAATTGGCGCGTCCCAATTAAAACGCTCAAAAGGTTCTCCTTCTCTGGCTTGAGGCTGAATAAATACTGTTTCTCTAGTGGATTGATCTGTTCTAAATGATGCTCCTTCTTGAAATTCTCCGTAAACAATGTTTGGGTTACCAGATTCTACAGCAGATGAATAACCATCCGCTCCCAATATTTCCGACCAATCCATGTTTTTTATGCCATCAGAAAACATAGTTCTTGAAGGGCCTCCAAGTGAACCATTATCTTGTGTACCACCATATACTTTATAAAATGGTTTGCTATCATCTACAGCTATCTTAAAAAATTGAGTTATGGGAAGATTGCTAACATACTTCCAACTATTAGTCATATCGAAACTTTCGTAAAGTCCACCATCTGTTCCGAAAAGTACATAGTCAGGATCTGAAGCTTTAAACGCCATTGCATGACTGTCAACATGCTTGTTCCTTTCGTTCATTCTATTAAAGGTTTTACCATGATCGTCTGAAATAAGCACGTTGTTGTTCATTAAAAACAATTTTCCTTCATGATGTGGTGATGCATATAGTTCTTGATAATAATGAGGTCCTGTTCCTCCTGAAACAGTATCGGATTGTTTGGACCAGGATTCTCCTTTATTGGTTGATATATAAATACCTCCTTTTGTTCTATCGGTTTCAATAGCTGCATAAATAACATCCGAATTGAAAGGTGAAATTGCCAAACCTATTTTTCCCAAATTAGAACCTGGAATCCCTTTTTTAAGCTCTTTCCAAGTTTCTCCGCCATCTGTACTTTTATGAATTCCAGAACCTGGACCACCTCCAAGATAAGCAGCTACAGTACGATGTCTTTGCCATGTTGCGGCATATAATATATCTGGATTGTTTTGATCGATCACAATATCTGTAGCACCAACCCATTCACTATCTCCAAGTGTACGATTCCATGTTTTTCCGCCATCAGTTGTTTTATAAACACCTCTTTCACCTCCTTTTGTCCAAAGCGGTCCTTGTGAAGCTACCCAAACAATATCAGAATTTTCTGGATGTACAATAATTGTTGATAGATGCTCTGATTTTGCGAGTCCCATATTTTTCCATGAGTTGCCATCATCATGACTCACATAAATTCCATCTCCAAAAGCTACGTGACGACCACCAACATTTTCACCTGTTCCAACCCAAATAGTATGAGGGTTTGAGGGATCTATTGCTATACTTCCAATGGAATATGAGCTTTCATTATCAAAAATTGGTTTCCAAGTGGTGCCAGAATTTGTAGTTTTCCAGACACCTCCAGAACCAACTGCTACATACCAAACATTTTCATTTTCTGGATGTATTGCAATATCTGCAATACGTCCTGAGGTCAATGCAGGCCCTATATTTCTAAGCTCTAAACCTCCAAAGGTAGATTCATTAATTGTTTGTGATTGAAGTGTGAATGTCATTCCTAAAAGGAACATCCAAAGGAACGATACTTTTAAAATAGTTTTCATATTAGGTAATTGTTTCTTATTTAGATTTATTTTTTAGCAATAGGAATACGAATTTGAGAAGGATGTTTTGATGAATGATGCACATTATTATGAGCCACAATACCTATTTTTTCGTCATAGTTATTGCCTCCTGTATTTAGGTTTCTTGCAAAACGCGGAAAGTTACTACTTGAAATCTCAACACGAATACGATGTCCTTTTTTGAATAAATTACTTGTAGACATTGGCGTTAAGTTTACTTCATAAACTTTGCCTTTTTCCATAAATACTTCTTTATCATAACCTTCACGATAGCGAACGCGTTGTATGGTTTCATCTAAATTGTATGCTGAACCATCTGGATATACATCTATTAACTTAATGGTAAAATCGGTGTCCTTTACATCTGAAGACACATATAATTTTGATTCTATAAAACCAGAAACTTCAGTATCTTCTTTTAAGAAATCTGTAGTGTATACCAATATATCATTTCTAGCTTCCATATCTTGTTGGTTGTAAGAACCTCCTTTTACAGCATTTCCTGTGCAACAAACATTACCTCCATAAGAAGGTACTGGAGCCATAGGATCATAGGTAAAACTGTCAGGGTTATCAGAACTTGGTTTTGTAGTTGATAATTTGCCATTACCAAAACGACTGTTTGCGTTTCCGTCACTGTTTAAATAATAGGTTACCATTTCTGTGTTTTCTGGTGGCCAAGTTTCTGCAGCTTGCCATTTGTTGCTTCCCATTGTGTAATATTGAACTCTTGGAGTGCTTTCTTTAAAATCATTTTGCTCTCCTTTTAACCAAAGGTCAAACCATTTGGTTATTTGCTCATCGTAATTTAGTCTGGCATCACCAACACTTCGCTCTCCAACAATTGTATTTTCGGTTGCTCTAGTATAAGCACAATGCAAAGTTGGAGCAATGACTAAATATTGATTATCACGAATAAAAGGATCTTTTGAGTTATTTCTAACATGATTAAAAAGCTTAATATTTGGCGTAATGGAAACATCATACCAAGAGGCAAACCAGAAACTTGGTGTACCAATATCTTTATCATCATGATAAATTCCGCCTTTAAACCAATCAGGATGATTTGGTTTGCGACGTATCATTTTATCAAAAATCTCATGTTTCCCATTGATGTTTTTTAAAATATCCTGAATTGGCAAATGTTTTAGTGCTTCAGCCATATCTACAGGAGGATTCTCAGGTGCCAAATCGTAAAACCTTGAAATTCTTATTAAATCCTCTTGAGTTGCACCTTTTGGAATTCGTGGTTTAAATTTATCATGTTCTACACCATAAAGCCAAGAAAAGAAAAGCATCTGCTCTGCGCCTCCACGATACCAATTGCCTTGCTCATTTACATCTCCTACTCTCCCAACACCTGCACCAAATCCTTGTGGCACCATAGCTGCATGAGAAGGATGATCTAAAGCAGATACAGCCATTTGCCATTCTGCTGTTGACGAACAACCAAGAGTCCCTATTTTTCCGTTGGACCAAGGTTGGTTTTTCATCCATTCAAAAGCATCATAGCCATCTGTTAACGGAACGCCAAGAATATCCCATTCACCTTCAGAATAATAACGTCCTCGTTCGTTTTGTATAACATAAACATAACCTTGCTTAACATATTCATAAGCTCGTTGTGCATTACCTAATCGTTGCTCACCATCTCCCCAGGAATTAAAATTATAAGGTGTTCTTGAAAAAATAATTGGGTATTTACCATCTGCTTTTGGCCTGTAAATATCTGTTGCCAACCTGATGCCATCTCGCATTGGCATCATGACTTTTTGGTCGACTATGGCAATTTCATTAAGTTTTTCTAAAATATCTTCTTGTGCTTGTAAAACAGGAATGCTTACTAAGAGACAAGCAAGAGCTGTTAAAAGAGTAGTTGCTCGCTTTTTCATTATATAAATATTGGTTGGTTAAATAATTGACTTAAAGGTAGGAAAATGTACTTATAGATTAAACTTTGTTTAAACTTTTAACAGTTTTAAAATATATGCAAGAATTCACTCTTTAGAATTTAAAAAATTATGACTGATTTTTTATTCACAATTAATATGAAAACTTGATGGACTCATATTAAAAATGTAGCTTTATAACCTCAATAAAAACACATAACAATGAATACTATTTCTAGATTAAAAAAAGCCTTTAATGCAGTTGTTATTATTACCTTATTAGTTGGTTTTAACTCCACATTTGCTCAAGACAAACTAAAGAAAATGCCTGGTTATGAGCGTTATGCAGAAATAGCTCCTAAAATTCGTGGCTCAGTAAATATAGTGCCAAGATCTTACTCATGGAGTGAAGATAGCAAATCATTTGAATACAATCATGATGGAAAACGATTTAAGTATGACGTGAAAACTGGAAAAACCACTGAAGTTGAAGATTTTGTTGAAACTAATAACAGACGGTTTTTTGGCAATCGTCCGCAAAGAGGGCGTCAATATCCTTCGGCAGATTCTCCTAATGGAAAATTAAAAGCTTTTACTAGAGATAGAAATATGTACATCAGTAATCCTGACGGAAGTAACGAAATAGCCATCACAACTGATGGTAATGAGGAAACTCAGAAAAAATACGGTATTGCCACTTGGGTTTATGGTGAAGAGCTAGGACAAATTACTGCCATGTGGTGGTCTCCAGACAGTAAAAAAATTGCCTTCTATCGCTTTGAAGAAAAGGATGCTAAAATGTACTATGTACTTTATGACCAAGTAAAAATTCAAGATTCAGTTGAAATTGAAGCGTATCCAAAAGTTGGTGCAGACAACTTGCCAGTAGATGTGATGGTTTATGACTTGGAAACCAAGAAAACCACCTTGTTAGACACAAGAGATGGAAAGCCTTTTAATGATGGTGCTTTAGGAACTTATTTATATGGTATGGATTGGACGCCTGATGGTAAAGAATTTTTGTTTCATACCACCAACAGAAAGCAGGACGTTATGGAATATAAAGCTGCTGATCCAAACACTGGAAAAACCAGAACCATAGTTCGTGAGGAATGGTTGCCTAGCTTTACTGTAAACACTCCTGAAATATATGTCTTGGAGGATGGCAAGCATTTTATTTGGGCTTCTGAGCGCAGTGGTTTCAATAATTACTATTTATACAATTGGGATGGTACTTTAGTCAACGCCATCACTAATCACAATTTTGAAGTAAGTAGAATATTAAAAGTTGATGAAAAAAATAAGCAACTTTACTATGAAGCTAGAAGTGGTAGCAATCATATGAAAATGCAATTGCATCGTGTGAATTTTAATGGTAAAAATGATGTGAGATTAACTAATCCTACTTACAATCATAGTGTGACAATTTCTCCAGATGGTAAGTATTTTGTTGATGTAGCACAAACACATAACATTGCTCCTTTTACAAACCTTGTAAATAGCAAAGGAAAAATAGTTGCAGAGATTGCTAAAAGCGACATGACAGAGTTTAACAACCTCGGACTTAAAACCGTTGAAGTGTTTACTTTCACTTCTGCTGATGGTGTCACGCAATTACATGGTATGTTGCATTTTCCTTCTAATTTTGATCCTAATAAGAAATATCCTTTAATTCTTGCTAATTATGGTGGACCAGCAACCAATGCATTTAGAGAGACCTTTACCTTACCAAGTTCTTTAACCGAATATGGCTTTTTAATTGCCAATATTGATGGTAGAAACGTAAGAGGTCGTGGAAAAAAATTATTAGACCAACTTTATGGAAATCTTTGTATTGTTGAAATGGATGATTTTGCCGAAGGCATCAAATCACTTTACAATCGTCCTTATTTTGATAAAGATAATGTTGGCGTTTACGGTACGTCTTATGGTGGCACAACTGCTGCTGCTAGCTTGTTGCGTTTTCCAGATGTATATCATGCTGCTGTGGCCAATTCTGCTGTGACTGATTGGAGAAATTATGACACCATTTACACAGAGCGTTTCATGAATTTAATAACCAACAATAAAGCTGGTTACGATGCGTCTAACTTAATGACTTACGCTAAGGATTTACAAGGAGAACTTATGATTTATTTTGGAACAAGCGATAACAATGTGCATCCTTCAAACTCTTTACAGCTTATAAAAGCTTTACAAGATGCTGGCAAAAGTTTTGAAGTACAAGTTGGACCAGACAGAGGTCATACTGCTATGGATACAGATAGAATGATGGAGTTTTTTATTGAGCATTTGATATTGAATTAACTAAGAAAATTTAATTTAAAAAGGCACTTAAAATTAAGTGCCTTTTTTTTTATTCATTTACTCCGCTGGCTTCCCATGAATTTCAAGGTATACCTCGTCAAAGTTTTTCCTAAGGTAAGCACGAAGTTTTTTGCGATAATCTTCCTTAAGCCATTCCACAAAATTAAAGGTGCTTTTGCAAATGCATTTGGTGTAGCGATGCACTCTAAAATCAATATCATCACCTAACTTTTTGGCAAGGTCAATGGCATCATAAACATCATCACTATTTTCTATGCATATTTTGGCATGTTGCTCAATTGAACGCTCCAAAACTACTTTAGAGGATTCACCATTTCGGATGGAGTTAACGTAAGTTTCGTTAATGTCAAAAAACACGTCTTCAGAGTTGCCAAACTCAGCTCTTAATTCGTCTGGCATTTCATAACGGAAATTACTTTCCAATTCTTCATCACCCAAAATACCATCTAAATAATAACTAGGATTCTTGAAAATACGTTGCCAATCCAGATTATCTCCCCAAGGGCCAAAACGATGGAAGTTGTTTCCTAAGTCTATCACAGTAAAGGTGTCTTTATTTTTTAGAATACGAGAGCCTCTACCAATCATTTGATAATATAAAGTGAGTGACTTCGTGGCACGATTTAAAATAATAGATTCTACAGTTGGTTCGTCGAATCCTGTTGTTAAAATACTTACAGAAGTTAAGATAGCATCTGGTGTTTCTTTAAACCATTTTAATATGTGTGCACGTTCTTTTTTAGAGTGTGTATTATCTAAATGACGAATAGGTAGTCCAGCTGTTCTAAACAAATCATAAACAAATAAAGAAGTGTTTATTCCGTTATTAAAAATAAGTGTTTTTTTACCTTTGGAATGCTCTTCATAAGCTCCCATTAATTTGCCAAGCATATCATTATCTGTATATAAATCTTCAGAAGATTTTACAGTATAATCGCCATTGGCTCCTACAACCAAAGAGGTTAAGCCAACATTGTACACAAAAGTTTCTGCCTTGGCTAAAAATTTGTTTTCAATAAGCGACTCTATAGATTCACCAACAATGAGTTCGTCGTAATTATCAGTCATTGGCAACTCAATATTTGAGCTTAAAGGTGTTGCAGTTACACCTAAAATGAATGATTTATGGAAAAACTTAAACAGTTTTGTAAACGAGTTGTAATGTGCTTCGTCAATGATGACTAGTCCAATATCAGAAATATCAAGTACATTATCGTTTAAACGATTGTTAAGCGTCTCTACCATAGCCACAAAACAGCTGTAATCATCTTGATCGTCAAGTTTTGCTTTACTGTTAATGATTTTATTAACCACACCAAATTCTGTTAGCATCTTTGAAGTTTGCTTGCAAAGTTCTATACGATGTGTCAAAACCAAAACACGAGATTTGTGATGCTTTAAATATTGCCTAACAATTTCAGAGAAAATAACTGTTTTTCCTCCTCCTGTTGGCAATTGGTAAAGTAAATGGTAGTCGTCTGGAGAGTTTTCAAAACGCTCGAAAATTTGGTCTATAGCACCTTTTTGATAACTGTATAGATTTTTTCCTGTAGTTTTTTCTTCTTGATCTTGAATTCTCAAACGCATGCGCAAATTATTTGGACATGCAAAAATACATCCTTTTGTGAGTTTTTTCAGTAAATTAAAATATAAATATTAACGAGTTATCTACAATTCGTTAATCCATCCTTATTTTAATTATGATTGCAGAAATTAAAGTCAAAATCCCAATGATTACAAGAGAAAATTCGATATCAAAAAAATTAGAAATTAAAATTGTGCAAATAGCGCCAAAGGCATATCCTGAATCTCTCCAAAAACGGAATACTCCAATACTTTGCGCTCTTTGTGAAGGATTTGTATAATCTGATATAGCTGACAAAAAGGTTGGGTAAACAATGGCTGTACCAACACCTAGTAAAACAGCCAAAGCTATAAACCAAGTCATTGTTGTAGCAAAAAACATAGCAATTAGTGATATAGCTTGAAGCAACATACCTAAACTGAGCATTATTTTTTTATCATATAAATCTGAAAGTTTTCCAGTTACTAATTGGCCAATTCCCCAAACTGCTGGATAAATAGCTACAATAATAGCAACCTCTTTTATTGAAAACGCTCTACTTGTCAATATAATTGGCAAAACGCCCCAAATCATACCATCATTTAAATTGTTCACAAAACCAGCTTGTGATATGGAACCTAAGTTGTTGTTTGTCCAAGAGGTTTCCTTGAAAATATTTTTCAACAACTTGATAGAACTTGACTGCTCTTCAATGTTTACATGATGCATAGTATCTTTAATAAAAAAAATAGATAACAATAAACCAAGTACCACAAAGGCAATACCTTGATAAAATGGAAATGGACGAATACCATATTCTGAAGCTATCCAACCTGTTGAAAATGCTACCAACGCAATTGAAAAATAACCAAAAGATTCATTGAGTCCCATGGCAAGACCACGTTGTTGTTTTCCAACCAAGTCAATTTTCATAACAACAGTACTAGACCAAGTTAAGCCTTGATTGATTCCTAATAAAACATTCGCAAAAATGACCCAATTCCAGTGGTTGGCATCCATTAAAATAAAAGGAATAGGAATAGCAACGAGCCAACCAATAATGAGCAAATTTTTCCTTCCAATACTATTGGCAAATTTCCCTGTAAAATAGTTAGTAATGGCTTTAGTAAAACCAAAAACAATAATGAAAGATAAAATTATTGAAGGTGAGAAAATTCGATATTCCTCTTCTGCAAGTTTAGGCAAAATGGTTCGTTCTAAGCCAACCATACCACCAACAAAAGCATTTACTATAAGAAGCAACGCAAATTGCCTCCAGTTTTCTTTTAGTCCAAGTTTAGTTTGTTGTTTAGCCATTTTAAAGAACCAAAGCTAAATAAATAATATTTGTAAATGAGATAAACAATCTTTTAAAATATACATGAATAGCAGATGCAAATCTATAATATTTGCATTTTCAGAACTTTGTGAGTACATTGTATAATAAATCCTTAGGATTTTTAAACAATTTAACTAACTAAAAACCAATTACAATGTCAAACATAACAAAACCAAATACAATTTTCTGGGTCATAGGAATTGTAGCATTATTATGGAATATTTTAGGCGTTGGTGCTTATTTAGCCCAAGCCTATATGCCTAACGAAGCTTTAGAGATGTTAACTCAAGGTGAGCAAGATTATTATAATAATTACCCTGCTTGGGCTACAGGATCTTATGCTATAGGAGTGTTTGGCGGTTTATTGGGTTGTATTGCATTATTGATGCGAAAAAAAATAGCAATCTTACTTTTTACCTTATCCCTTTTGGGTGTTTTAGGCCAGCAAGTTTATAATTTTTTCCTGCAAGATTACATTGCTTTAGATGGAACAAGAATGATAGGACCAATTGTAATTATTGTAATATGCTTTTTCTTACTGTGGTTTGCAAAAGCCCAAAAGCAAAATGGAGTAATCTCTTAAATTGAATTACTAACTAAAACTATATACTATGTCAAACACAAACAAACCTGGAATTGCATTCTGGATTATTGGAATCATTGCACTTTTGTGGAACGGAATGGGAGTTTATAATTATTTGATACAAGCTTACCAAACAGAAGCTTATACTTCTAGTATTACTGAAGATCAGATGGCTTTTATGGAAAGTTTACCAAGCTGGAACACTGCTTTATTTGCTTTAGCTGTATTTTCTGGACTTATTGGAACAATTTTAATGTTAATGCGAAAAAAATCTGCTGTCTCATTATTTATTTTATCTTTTGTAACAGCAACTATTGGACAAATTTATTGGTTATTCGGCACAAATGCAGTTGAAGTTTTCAGCGAATCAATGCCATATGTAATGCCTATAATCATAATTGTTTTTTGCCTATTCTTGGTATGGTACTCAAGAAACCAAAAAGCAAAAGGTGTACTTTCTTAATCATTCTTTCAATTAAAAAATTATAGCCTGAGTTAAGCACTTAGGCTTTTTTATGGTATTGTTTTTGAGATTGTTAAAAATATTAACATTTTAAATTCAATACATCATGAAACACTCACAACAAGCACCTCAAGTAAATGCAGGTTCTATGGCAGATATTGCCTTCCTCCTGCTCATCTTTTTTCTAGTCACTGCAATGATACCCAATGACCAAGGTATTAACAGAAAATTACCTAGACTTTGTCCTCCAGGACAAAAATGTAATGTAGATATCCATGAAAGGAACATGCTTAAAATAGTTTTAAACGGAAATCAAGAAATCATGGTTAATGAGGATATTGTTTCTATTGAGGAGGTTAAAGAACTCTCTAAAAAGTTTTTAGACAATAATGGAGACAAAAGCTGCGATTATTGTAAAGGAAGCAGTTTACCTGAAGCCTCAGACAATCCGACCAAAGCCGTTATTTCTCTCCAAGTTGATAAAAAAACACATTATAGTTTATTTATAAAAGTTCAAGATGAACTTACAAAAGCTTACTATGAACTAAGAGCATCTTACGCTCAAAAAAGTTTTAATAAAACTCCAAATGAACTTACTGTGGAAGAATTAAAAATTGTTCGTGAAGCTTATCCATTTCTAGTTTCAGAAGCAGATACTAAATAGACAACATATTTTATTATATTTGATTATTCAACCAACTAATCAAATTAATAATGAATTCAAACACTAAATCTTTACAAGCTTTTACAGTTAGAAATATGTTTAAGCTTGTTTTTTTATGCTTAATTTTAACTTTAACATCTTGTAAAAAAGAAGCTGAACAACCAATGACAGAAGAACAACTTATTGCAAAAGCAAAAGAAATTCATGAACGTGTAATCACACTGGACACACACTGTGACATTAACGTCAATAATTTCACAGATTCAATAAACTACACACAGGAATTAGAGAATCAAGTTAACCTTCCAAAAATGAAAAAAGGAGGTTTAGATGTCGCTTGGTTTATTGTTTATACAGGACAAGACACACTTATTGATGAAGGCTACGCAAAAGCTTATGAAAATGCAATGTCTAAATTTGATGCCATTCATAGATTGGTTGAAGAAATTGCTCCTGATGAAATTGAATTGGCAACAACTTCCGATGATGTGAGACGTATTAACGCAGCTGGCAAAAAAGTTGCAATGATTGGTATAGAAAATGGTTATCCTATAGGGATGGATATCAATAATGTTAAAAAATTCTATGATCTAGGAGGCCGTTATATGTCGTTAGCACATAATGGACATAGTCAATTAAGTGATAGCAACACAGGCGAAGCAGATAACGTTTGGTTACATAACGGATTAAGTGATTTTGGTAAAGAAGTGATAAAAGAAATGAATAAATGGGGAATGATGATAGATGTTTCGCATCCATCAAAAGAAGCGATGCGCCAGATGATTGAACTTACAAAAGCACCAATTATTGCATCACATTCTTCGGCAAGGGCTTTATGCGATCACAGTAGAAATCTAGATGATGAGCAATTAGAGTGGATGAAACAAAATGGAGGTGTTGTGCAAACTGTTGCTTTCACTTCGTATGTAAATACTGAAAAAAATGATGCACGCACTGAAAAATCAAGAGAAATACAGATGCAAGTTGCAGATTCTATGGGAATAAAGTGGATTACAAGCAGAGCTGATTTTGGTAAATTAACTGAAGATGAACGAGCTGCATTTATGGAAAACAGAAGTAAAGTGATGAACATTGTAGATGCAAAAATTGAAAAAATGCCTGATTTTCCAGAAGCAGTTAATGTGTCTGATTTTGTAGATCATATTGATTATATGGTAGAAAAAATTGGATTAGATCACGTAGGCATCAGTAGCGATTTTGATGGAGGTGGCGGAGTCGATGGTTGGAATGACGCGTCTGAAACGTTTAATGTAACTCTAGAGCTTGTAAGACGTGGTTATACCGAAGATGAGATAAGCAAACTTTGGAGCGGAAATTTATTACGTGTACTTGATGAAGTACAAGAAGTTGCAAAAAAATTACAAGCAGAATAAAACTTAGTTTAACAAAAAAAGCCAGCTAATAGCTGGCTTTTTTGTCTTTTCAATTTAAGAAACTTTAATATTCTTTAAAGGTTTCTTTTTGGCCTCTTCTCGTTTTGGAAGAGTAACTTTCAATATACCATCTTCATACTTTGCAGAAATTTTATCTGTTTCAACAGATTCTGGAAGCGTAAATGTTCTTTTAAAAGATGAATAACCAAATTCTCTTCTAGTGAAACTTTCATTTTCAACATCTTCATATTCAGATTTTACTTCTGCAGAAATTGAAAGCACATGATTATCAATATTAATATCAAAATCAGACTTTTTTAGTCCTGGGACTGCCATTTCAACTAGATAGTCATTGGCAGTATCTAAAACATTAACAGCTGGTAAGGTAATACCTGTGTTAAAGTTAGACATAAATTCGGTTCCAAAATTCTTGTTGATGACTTCATCAATCCAAGATGGAAATCCAGGTAACATATTATAACCTAATGAAGCAGTTTTACTGTTACCATTTTTTGTTGTTGGAATTAAACCACTCATAATTATTAAATTTTAAGTTAAACATTAATTTATTTAATAATCAACAAAAAAAATACCATGTCTAAAAAACTGAAAATATTTCAGTAAATCTGACAAAAATTCAGTTTAAACTACTAAGGGTTAGCTTGTTAAATAAACTCTAGTACTTGTACAAAGCTAATAATGCTTCTTCAAAACGTTGCTTTGGTAAGTATTGCTCTTCCAATTGACCAATAAAAGGAATTGGTGTTTCTAGGCTTCCAATACGTTTAACTGGAGCATCAAGATATTCAAAGCACTGCTCCATTATCAATGCTGAAATATCTGAAGCAATCCCTCCAAAAAGAGAGTCTTCTTGCAAGATAATAACTTTTCCTGTCTTTTTGACGGACTGCAAAATAGCTTCTGTATCTAAGGGACACAAGGTTCTTAAGTCAAGTAAATCTGCACTGATTTCTGGATGTTTTTCTAAAGCATCTAAAGCCCAATGTACAGCAGCACCATAAGACACAATAGTGATATCGTTACCTTCTTTTACTAATGATGCCTTGCCAAAAGGAATTGTATAGTAATCAATAGGAACTTCTTGTCTAACGCTTCTATATAGGGCTTTATGCTCAAAATATAACACTGGATTTGGGTCGTTTATGGCAGTGTTAAGTAAGCCTTTAGCATCAACAGGAAATGCTGGATAAACTACTTTTAAACCAGGTGTTTTGGTAAACCAAGCTTCGTTAGTCTGTGAATGAAAAGGTCCTGCTGCTACTCCTGCTCCACATGGCATCCTTACAACAACATCCGCGTTTTGATTCCATCTATAATAAGATTTTGCCAAATAGTTAACCACAGGATTAAAACCTGACGTTACAAAATCAGCAAATTGCATTTCTACAACACTTTTAATTCCAGCTATTGATAATCCCATTCCAGCTTCAATAATTGCAGATTCACATATTGGTGTGTTTCTAACACGTTCTTTTCCAAAAGCCTTAACAAAACCTTCTGTAATTTTAAAAACACCTCCATAATCTGCAATATCTTGTCCCATTACGACAAGATCTTTATGTTGTTGCATGGATTGTTTTAAACCTGATGAAATAGCGTCAATAAAACGCATCTCTTCGGTTTTACCTTTAGCATTAACTTCTTTATATTCAAAATCTTGATACACATCATTTAACTCATTAGTCAAATTAGGAACAATTGCTGGTTCTGCTCCTGCTTTTTCCAATTCATCATTAATTTCCTGAATAATTTCTTCCCTAAAAGCAGCATCTGTTTTTTCGTTTAAAACCCCCAAATCCATTAAATAGGACTGGTAATTTACCACTGGATCTTTCTTCGCCCAAGTATCCATTAAATCCTGAGGTACATATTTGGTTCCACTAGCTTCTTCATGTCCTCGCATTCTAAAGGTTTTAAACTCAATTAAAATTGGTCTAGGACGCTTTCTAATACTTGCTGCCAGCTTAGATACTTTATCGTAAACTTCAATTATATTGTTGCCATCCAAAATAAAAGATTCCATGCCATAACCTTTACCTCTATCTGCAATATGCTTGCAATTGTACTGTTCTGACGTTGGTGTAGACAGGCCATAACCATTGTTCTCAACACAGAAAATTACAGGTAGTTTCCACACTGAAGCCACATTGAGGGCTTCGTGAAAATCACCTTCACTTGTGCCTCCTTCTCCTGTAAACACAGCTGTAACTTTATTGTTTTTTTTAAGTAAGTTTGCAAGTGCAATACCATCGGCAACTCCTAGTTGTGGTCCTAAATGAGAAATCATTCCAATGATATTGTACTCTTGAGTTCCGAAATGAAATGAACGATCTCTACCTTTGGTAAAACCAGGCGCCTTTCCTTGCCATTGGCAAAACAGTCTGAATAATGGAATTTCTCTGGTTGTGAATACGCCAAGGTTTCTATGCATTGGCAAAATATATTCGTCTTTATCAAGTGCCATGGTTACACCAACAGAAATGGCTTCTTGCCCTATACCAGAAAACCATTTGGATACTTTCCCTTGTCTTAGTAGAATAAGCATTTTTTCCTCGATCATTCGAGGCTTTAACATATTCTTATATAGATTAAGCAATGTGGCCTTATCTAAATTCTTCTTGTCGTAAGATATTTCAACTTTTGTTTTACTTGTTGTGCTCATTTTTTTTCTTTGGTAATTCAAAAGTAGCAAAATTAAGTCATAGACTTAATACTTTTATTATAATATAGATTAAGCATAAAGAAATAGTGTCAATTTTCGTTATATTTGTAGTTCTACATGATTTTTAAAAAGTAATACGATGAATAAAATCCCTAGTGTAAATCTTAAAGATTTTCTATCTGAAGACCCAAATAAAAAACAACAGTTTATAAATGAAATTGGCAAAGCTTATGAAGAAATAGGTTTTGTGGCCTTAAAAGGTCACTTTCTAGATGATGCTTTAGTTGATGATCTTTATAAAGAGATAAAGAATTTTTTTGCCTTACCTGTTGAAACCAAGCGCAAGTATGAAATTCCAGGTATTGGAGGCCAACGTGGCTATGTCTCATTTGGAAAAGAAAGTGCAAAAGGTAAAAAGGAAGGTGACTTAAAAGAGTTCTGGCATTTTGGACAATATGTTGAAAACAATCCTGAGTTAGAGGCTGAATATCCAGCAAATGTTCAAGTTGAAGAGCTCCCTAATTTTAATAAAAAAGGAAAAGAAGCTTATAGAATGCTAGAAAAAACAGCAAAGTATGTATTGCGTTCTTTAGCATTGCACTTAAACCTAGAAGAAACTTATTTTGATAATTACATTCATAATGGCAATAGTATTTTAAGACCAATTCATTATCCGCCAATTTTAGATGAACCAAAAAACGCAGTAAGAGCTGCTGCTCATGGCGATATTAATCTTATCACTTTACTAATGGGAGCTCAAGGTCGAGGATTGCAAGTTCAAAACCACAAGGGCGAATGGATTGATGCCATTGCTGAACCTGATGAATTGATGATAAATGTTGGCGATATGCTATCAAGACACACCAACAATAAACTTAAATCTACTATTCATAGAGTTATTAATCCACCAAGAGAACTTTGGGGAACGTCGCGTTATTCTGTCCCATTTTTTATGCATCCTATCAGTAGCATGAAATTGGATGTATTAGAAAGTTGTATTGATAAAGATAATCCTAAACAATTTGAAGACATTACAGCTGGCGAATTTTTAAACGAACGCCTAGTAGAGCTAGGATTGATTAAAAAATAATGGATTTACAAGAACAGCTTAAAAACTTATTTCCTGATCATAAAATATCTGAATCAAAAGAAGAAACATTAAAAGAAGATTCTATTTGGCTTCAAGATGATCCAATAATCTGTAAGTATGAAAAGCGCAAAGGCAAACCCATAACTATACTTGAAGGCTACAATGGCGCTGCCGAAGATTTTAAAAAATTAGCCAAAGAACTCAAAACAACATTAAGTGTTGGAGGTAGTTTTAAAGATGACAAAATTATTATACAAGGCGATTATAGAGATAAAATAATGGCTATTCTCAAAGAAAAAGGATTTAGCGTGAAACGCGTTGGTGGCTAAGCATGGCGGAAGGCATACTACATATTACCAATGGTTCTAGCCTAACAAGTTATCTAAAAGACCTTAATATTAAAGGCGAATTTTTAACTTGGCATGAAATGCTTTGTGAAGGCCCAACATTTGAACAAATTGACACACAGGAATTTGTTGAAATAAGGAGAGCCTTTCTTAATAAGTACTATGATATTGATATTGATGCCTATGCTTTTCATAAGGAACTTGAAGTTTTAGATAATACAGAAAAATACGCTGAAATAATTCTTTGGTTTGAGTACGATTTATTTTGCCATATCAACCTTATAGCTGTTATTAGTTTACTTCAACAAAAAAAAGTAAAATCACCTCTGTATTTAGTTTGCAGCGGCAGAATAAAAGGTAAATCTGATTTTAAAGGACTATCAGAACTCAATGAAAGCCAGCTGCTTAATCACTATAAAAATAAGATAAAACTAACAGATAAAGATATTGAATTAGCTTGTTCACTTTGGAGCATATACTGCTGTGAAAACCATAATTTATTTAAACCATATCTAAAGCAAAATTCTTCATTTAAATATTTGAGCAGTTGCCTAAAAGCTCACTTTAAGCGTTTTCCTGACTCGCAAAATGGTCTATGTAGATTAGAAAAGCATATTTTAGAAATTGTAAAGAACAATTATATAAAATCAAAACATCATTTGTTAGGTTATATATTAAATTATCAAGGATACTATGGTTATGGTGATATTCAAATTGAGCGAATGATAAAGAACTTGGCTATTTTTTTAACTGAAAGTGAAAACGGTTTGGAACTAAACCGCAAAGGGCATGAAGTACTACTAAACCAACATAATTTTTCAAATGAAGTCCATAACGATATTCAATTTGGTGGTGCAAAACGATTGAAATACCAATTCAACAGTAAACAAAACAAACTCATTAAAACAATATACAATGCCAATTAAAAAATCTGAACTTATTTTAAATCCTGATGGCAGTTTGTACCATCTTAACCTAAAACCAGAACATATTGCAAATACAATCATTCTTGTTGGAGATCAAGATCGTGTATCAAAAATATCCAAACATTTTGATACCATCGAATTTGAAACACAAAAGCGAGAATTTAAAACACATACAGGTACCTATAAAGGTAAACGTCTTACAGTACTATCAACAGGGATAGGTCCTGATAATATTGACATTGTAATGAACGAGCTTGATGCTTTGGTTAATATAAATTTAAAAACAAGAAAACCAAAAGAAAATCTCACATCACTTGATATTATAAGAGTTGGCACCTCAGGTTCGTTACAAAAAGACATTCCTGTTGATGCCTTTGTTTTAAGTACTCATGGTCTAGACCTTAATGGTATGATCCATTTCTATAAAATTGATGACATTGTAAATCCAGAAATTGAAAATGCCTTTATTGAGTACACAAATTGGAATGCCAATAAAGCAAGACCACTTGTATTTGAGAACAGTAAACTATTAGAGGAAAAACTCATAAGCTCTACTGTTTTTAAAGGATTTACTGCAACAGCTGGAGGCTTTTATGGACCTCAAGGACGTATTTTAAGATTACCATTAGAAGACAATAATTTAAATGAAAAAATGGATAGCTTTAGTTATAAAGGTTTCAGAATTACAAATTTTGAAATGGAAACTTCAGTTATCTATGGAATGTCTAAGCTTCTTGGGCATCATGCACTTTCACTTAATGCAATAATAGCAAACAGGCCTAATGGAACTTTCAGTAATGATCCTGGAAAAACTGTTGAACGCTTAATTAAATATACACTCGATAAACTTGCAGGATAAATAGATGAAGAAAGTTAATATTGGAGGTGTTCCAGAGCATTTTAATTTAGCATGGTATCTAACTCTTAAAAATGGTGAATACAAAGAGAAAGACATAAACCTAAGATGGAAAGATTATCATGGTGGCACAGGACAAATGTGCAAAGCACTTAGAAACAAGGATATAGATATAGCAGTAATTCTTACCGAAGGCATCATTAAGGATATTATTGATGGTAATGATTGTAAAATTGTGCAAGTCTTTGTAAAATCACCTTTAATATGGGGAATTCATGTAGGAGAACATTCTTCTTTTCATTCCGTTAAAGATATCAAAGGTTCTAGGGCAGCAATTAGCAGATATGGTTCCGGTTCTCATTTAATGACTTATATAAATGCCGAAAATAATAATTGGAATCTTGAAACTGACCTTAATTTTGAAGTCATAAAAAATTTAGATGGAGCTGTAAAAGCATTGACCAATAATACTGCAGATTATTTTATGTGGGAAAAATTCACAACAAAACCGTTGGTTGACACTGGTGTGTTTAGACATATTGGAGATTGCCCTACACCTTGGCCTTGCTTTGTTATTGCTGTAAGACAAGAATTTATAGATAATGAAAAGGACACATTAAAAACAATTTTAAACATAATAAACAACACTACAATCGATTTTAAACACATTCCAAGTATTGACAAAACCATAGCAAACCGTTATGACCAAAAATTAGAAGATGTACAGCAATGGCTGGCAATTACTGAGTGGTCACAGAACCAGATAAGCGAGGCTACAATTAATAAGGTACAGACAGAATTGTTACACTTAAATATCATTTCAAAAAAGTTAGCTTATAACAAAATTGTTGAGAATATTTAGTTTATTGCACACTAACAATTTGATAATAACCAAATTAGAATTTGTTTTTTTATATATTTTCTTGCTTATTTTTTGAATATTAACAAAATATTAGTAGTTTTACCACCAGAAATCAATCCCAAATTCAAAATATGATCTATACAATTACTATCATTCTTTCAGTACTGGTAAGCATAAATTTCCTTCTTTTAAGGTTTAGCTGTAATAAGACCGTTAAAAGTAAAAAATTCACAAAACCTTATATTGTAAAGCCTGCTTCATCAAGTCTTATTGCCAATCAACCGATTTCTGGCCAGCTTGCTCCAACAGGAAGTTAGTTTTGCTAAAGTGTTTATTTCCAAACCAATAACCTCTATTTGCACTTAATGGAGAAGGATGCCCTGAAGACAAAACTTGATGGTTTTTAGTATCTATTAATTTAATTTTCTTTTTAGCAAAACCTCCCCAAAGTAAAAACACAATTCCCTTTTTATTTTTAGAAATTGATTGTATCACAGCATCTGTAAATATTTCCCAACCTTTATTTTGATGGCTTCCTGCCTCATGTGCTCTAACCGTTAAAGTGGCGTTCAGAAGCAATACACCTTGATCTGCCCAACGCTTTAAATTTCCACTTTTAGGGTATAAAACACCTAAGTCGGTTTCTATTTCTTTAAATATATTAATGAGCGAAGGAGGATGTGAAATACCATCATGAACTGAAAAGCACAACCCATTGGCTTGACCAATTCCATGGTAAGGGTCTTGCCCTATGATAACCACTTTTAACTTATCAAATGTACAATGATCAAAAGCAGCAAATATCTCTTTTCCTGGCGGAAAACACTGATATTGCTTATACTCTTGCTTTACAAAATTAACCAAATCCTTAAAATAAGGTTTCTTAAATTCTTCCTGTAAGTGGGTTTTCCAACTTGGATGAATATTAACGTTCATAATATAATGCTTAAGTTGGTATTAATTCTGTACAAATAGAAATAAAAAGTATAATTCAATACATTTTAAAAATCAAAAAATAGAAAAATAGGTTCTGTCAAATTTATTGTACTCTTTCTATTTTTGCACCAATAGCACGCAAACGTTCATCAATGTTTTCGTACCCTCTATCTATTTGTTCAATGTTATGTATAATGGAAGTTCCTTTTGCAGATAAAGCAGCTATTAACAATGAAATTCCAGCTCTGATGTCTGGTGAAGTCATGGTTGTAGATTTTAAGCTAGATTCAAAATCATGTCCTATAACGGTTGCTCTATGTGGATCGCATAAAATAATTTTTGCTCCCATATCAATAAGCTTATCAACAAAAAATAAACGGCTCTCAAACATTTTTTGATGAACCAATACGCTACCTCTTGCCTGTGTTGCAATCACTAATACAATGCTTAATAGATCTGGTGTAAAACCAGGCCAAGGAGCGTCTGCTACTGTTAGTATAGAGCCATCAATATAGTTTTGTATTTCGTAACCATTTCTATGCTCTGGAATATAAATATCGTCACCTCGTCGCTCAATAGTAATTCCCAGTTTTCTGAACACATCTGGAATTTGTCCTAAATCGTCCCAGCTTACATTTTTGATGGTAAGCTCACTTTTTGTCATGGCAGCAAGTCCAATCCAACTTCCAATCTCAATCATATCTGGAAGCATTGTATGCTCAGTTCCTGCTAAAGCATCAACACCTTCAATAATAAGCATATTTGATCCAACACCTTTAATGTTTGCTCCCATTCTATTGAGCATTTTACAGAGCTGCTGTAAATAAGGTTCGCAAGCAGCGTTGTAAATTGTGGTTGTGCCTTCTGCGAGCACTGCAGCCATCACAATATTGGCAGTTCCAGTTACTGAAGCTTCATCAAGCAACATATAGGTACCATGAAGTTTGTCTGCTTCAACACCATAAAAATGATCTTCTCTATTGTAACGAAATTTTGCACCAAGCTTTATAAAGCCTTCAAAATGCGTGTCTAGTCGTCTACGACCTATTTTATCACCACCAGGCTTCGGAATATAACCCTTACCAAAACGAGCAAGTAAAGGGCCGACAATCATTATTGAGCCTCTCAAACCACTTCCATCTTCTCTAAACTCGGCAGATTCGAGGTATTCAAGATTTACGCTGTTTGCATGAAAGGTATAAGATCCTTTTGCTAATTTTTCAATACGAACTCCTAATTTATCTAAAAGAGAAATAAGTTTATTGACATCAATAATATCTGGAATATTATGTATGGTTATTTTTTCGGGAGATAAAAGGACTGCACACAATATTTGCAATGCTTCATTTTTAGCACCTTGAGGTTGAATGCTTCCTTTTAGTTGATGGCCTCCTTCAATTTTAAATGTACTCATTAATTTAAACTGTATTACTTCTAATAGCGTTTTCGTCCTCTATTGTTCTTTTTATTGCTTTGTTTTTTATTTGTAGACGATCGCTTTTTTGAACGCATTAAACTTGAAGAATCCCGTAAGTCTTCTTCGTTATTTTTTAGGTTTATCTTTCCATTTGAAAGTTCAAATAAATGCTCAAAAATAACATCATCTTCAACGGTGTCTTTATTCCAATTTAAAAAACATTTTTTCATGTGGTTAGCAATGGTATAAACCAAGCCTTCTTTCATATCGCCTTCTTCCCAAGTGTTTGCCACATCGATCATGGTTTTTATGTTATTACCATAAAATCGATATTTAGGATGATTTTGCGGATACTTTAATGGTTCTGGGCGCGCTTCCAAAACCTCCTTAGATGGCATGCCATAAGGTGAGTCTGCATCTAGTTCAAAACCAGACATAATAAATAACTGATCCCAAAGCTTATGCTGAAAATCTGGGACATCACGTAAATGTGGTTGTAAATTCCCCATAACCGAAATGATAGCTTTCGCCACTTTATTTCGTTCTTCTTTTGTTTCTCTTGATTTGGCGTAGTTAATCATTTTTTGAAGATGTCTTCCATACTCTGGAATGATTAAATGCTCACGCTCTGTGTTGTACTCTAATTGGTCTATCAAAATATATGAATGTGTGTAGAATTAATAATTATTGGAGTGTTCTATCTTGTGCAAAATACAAAAAAAATAACAATGCCTAAGGTCTTTTGCGAAAATTTGAAAAACACTTAACGTTTATGTATTTATAACGAAATAACGCCTTCAATATTGGTCGTTACTTCTAAATACATATCAATAACTGCATCTGGATTTTTCATAATCACGTTTACAGATATACTTGTGTATTTTCCGTTTTTAGATTCTTTAGTGCTTATAACTGCTCCAGTATTATCAAATAAATCTTCTATCTGTTTTATTTTAACTTTTTCAGTCAATACAATAAATTTATATAAATACTCAGAAGGCCACGTTGTGGTTTCTGTTAATTGCACTTTTAGTTTCTGGTAAAATTCCTCTGCATTTGGAGTAGCACTCATAACATTGCTTTTTTAAGATTTGCAAATATACATTTTGTATATTTTTTATTTCCCTTTTTAATTACGATTTTTACAGCTAAAATCTTGCCAAGTTTGAATACAAAACGAATTGTCATTACTGGAGGACCAGGAACAGGAAAAACATCCATAATTAATGAACTTACCAAGAGAAACTTTAAATGTTTGGAAGAAATTTCAAGACAGGTCACGCTACAAGCTAGAAAAAATGGTGTTGATCAGCTTTTTTTGAAAGACCCTTTGTTGTTTAGTGAGCTGTTATTAAATGGTAGAAAAGCTCAATTTTTTGAAGCTCATGATTTAGAAGATAACCTTGTTTTTCTAGACAGAGGAATTCCTGACGTTCTGGCATATATGGATTTTATTGGCGATACCTATGCTGATAAATTTACAAAAGCTTGCGAAGAGCACAAATATGACCAAGTTTTTATTTTAGCTCCATGGCAAGAAATTTATATTAGCGACAGCGAGCGTTATGAGAGTTTTGACCAAGCTATTGAAATTCATGAACATCTCGTTAAAACGTATTCAAGATTTGGTTATGATTTAATTGATGTCCCTTTTGAGTCCGTAAAAAAACGAACCGATTTCATTTTAAATTGTATTAAATATTCTTGATGCGACATCCTCTTCAAATATTAGAGCAATACTGGAATTTTACAAGTTTCAAGCCTTTACAAGAAGACATCATTAATAGTGTTTTAAATGGCGACGATACCTTTGCACTATTGCCAACTGGAGGCGGAAAATCGCTTTGTTTTCAAATTCCTGCTTTAATCAACGATGGCATTTGCATTGTCGTGTCTCCTTTAATTGCTTTGATGAAAGATCAGGTTGCTGTACTTAAAGAACGAAACATAAAAGCCATAGCCTTAACAAGTACTTATAAATATGATGAACTCAGCACACTTTTAGATAATTGTATTTATGGCAATTATAAGTTTCTATATCTATCTCCTGAACGACTACAACAAGACATTATTCAAGATAGAATTAGACAAATGAACGTTAATCTTATTGCTGTAGACGAAGCACATTGCATCTCACAATGGGGAAATGACTTTCGCCCTGCTTATAAAAACATCACGCTGCTACGTGAATTACAGCCTAGCGTAAATTGCATAGCTCTAACAGCTTCAGCAAAACCTGAAGTGGTTAGTGATATTGTAAAAGAACTGGATTTTATTGATGCCAAAATATTCAAGCAATCCTTTTATAGAGAGAATTTGGCTTATATGGTTTTTGATACTGAGGATAAATTTTATAAAATCCAGCAAATCCTGAAGAAAAATCCGTCTAGCTCTATTATATATGTCAGAAATAGAAAAAACACACTGGAAATTAGCAATGCATTAAACAACATTGGTTTTACTAGTACTTATTATCACGGAGGACTATCAACCAAAGAAAAAGAGGCTCATTTTTCAAATTGGTTAAACAATCGCACGCAAGTTATGTTAGCTACCAATGCGTTTGGAATGGGAATAGATAAACCTGATGTTAAAACTGTAATTCACATTGATTTACCTGACAGTCTAGAAAGTTATTTTCAGGAGGCTGGAAGAGCAGGAAGAAATGGAGACAAAGCATTTGCCTTAATACTAAAAAACAAGAATGACGAAGAGAAAGTTAAAAACCAGTTTTTAAGTGTATTGCCAGATGTAGATTTCATTAAATTGGTTTATAGAAAACTGTGCAGCTATTTTCAAATCTCTTATGGTGAAGGTGCCTATACCACTTATAACTTTAGCTTTAACACCTTCTGTAAAACCTATGAATTCAATTCCGTTTTAGCCTATAATGCAATTTTAGCACTAGATAGAAGTAGCGTATTGAGTTTAACTCAGCATTTTAAAAGACGCTCAACTGTACAGATATTAGTGTCAAATTCAGAACTTTTTCAATATTTAGAAAAGAATCAAGATATCAGCATTATTATCAAATCAATCCTTCGCACTTATGGAGGTATTTTTGATCAGGATGTCAAAATCAATACGCTCTTGGTTGCAGATAAAGCCAATGTTTCTGAAGACTTAGTAATTAAAACGTTGCAAAGACTTGAAAAAGAAAACATTATTGCGCTGAATCTAAAAAAAACAGATGCCGAAATTACGTTTATTGAACCAAGAGAAGATGATAAAACCATAAACAGAATTGCTAATACTATTGAAGTTCAAAACAAACAAAAAGTCAACCAAATAAAAGACATCATCAATTACATCACAGATAATTCTACTTGTAAGAGTCAACAACTGCTCAATTATTTTGGAGAAACTGACGTTGATGCCTGTGGTATTTGTTCCGTTTGCATTGACAAAACAAAAAAGGTTGATTTAGATTCACAAACAAATGCCATTGAAGTTGTAATTTCGCTTTTACAAGAAAATGATCTATCATCTAGAGAACTTATGGAGCAATCTTCATTAAAAGAAGAAGAATTAACTAATGCTATAAAGTTGCTACTAGAAAGAGAAGCCATTACTTTAACCAATCATAACACCTATAAATTAATATGAAGAGAGATTTACGAATAGTATTTATGGGAACACCAGAATTTGCTGTAAGTACATTAGATGCCATACTATCAAACGGCTTTAATGTTGTTGGTGTTATTACAGCTCCAGATAAGCCAGCAGGTCGTGGCAGACAACTGAATCAATCTGCTGTAAAAACTTTTGCATTATCAAAAGGCCTTACAGTACTGCAGCCAACCAATCTTAAAAACGAGAATTTTATAGCACAATTACAAGCGCTTAAAGCTAATTTACAAGTGGTAGTTGCCTTTAGGATGTTACCAAAAGTGGTCTGGCAAATGCCTGAATATGGCACCTTTAACTTACACGCTTCACTCCTGCCAAATTACAGAGGTGCAGCCCCAATAAATTGGGCAATTATAAATGGTGAAACAAAAACAGGCGTTTCTACATTTTTTATTGATGAAAAGATTGATACAGGAGAAATGATACTTCAAAAGGAAGTAGAAATCCCAGAAACAGAAACTGCTGGAGAACTTCATGACAAATTAATGCATATTGGGAGTCAACTTGTAGTAGATACACTGAATTTGGTACAAAAAGGCAATGTAGTAACCATACCTCAAAAGGACAATCATGATATTAAAACAGCTTATAAACTAGATAAGGACAATTGTTTTATTGATTGGAATAGGTCTGTGAAAGACATTTATAATCAAGTAAGAGGGTTGAATCCTTATCCAGCAGCTTGGTGTTTGCTTAAAAATGGTGATGAGGAATTAAATATAAAAGTTTATAGCGTTGAAGCTATTGAATGTAACCATGACTACTCTATAGGAATGTTAATTACCAATAAGCAAGATATTAAAGTAGCAGCAAAAAATGGGATGATTTTATTAAATGAAATTAAGCTGCCTGGAAAACGGAAAATGGATGTAAAATCACTTCTTAATGGATTTGAATTTCATGCTGAAGCAAAAATGCTGTAAACCCTTACTATCATTGATTTCTTAAATTTTACCAAAAACACCACTTCGTTATTAACAATTGCTGTAAGTTATCAACAAATACGTGCATTTCCCTTGCTATTACTTGCGTGATTGGATTATACTGATAAATTTGTATAGGATTTAACAATAAACGTTAACCCAAATAATAATCATTTAAAATTTAAATTTATGAACAAAACAGATTTAATCAATGGAATGGCAGAAAACGCTGGTATTACTAAAGCAGCTGCTAAGAAAGCATTAGATTCTATGTTAATTGACATTGAAGGTGCATTACAAAAAGGAAAAAGAGTTTCTTTAGTAGGTTTCGGTTCTTGGTCAGTATCTAGAAGAGCAGCAAGAGACGGAAGAAATCCTCAAACTGGAAAAACTATAAAAATTAAAGCTAAAAATGTAGTTAAGTTTAAAGCAGGTTCTGATTTAAGCAGTGCTGTAAACTAATAACCTCATATTTTTATTGAAAAAGGCTTGCGTTAGCGAGCCTTTTTTAATTGTAGTAAATAAAAATACTTGCTTATTAAACAAATTTATATTAGATTTAATGATAATTCGAAGCTATGGCCAACTTAAACCCCGAAAAAGGACATCTTTTAATTGCCGAACCTTCAATACTAGGCGATGTATCTTTTAATAGGTCTGTAATTCTTTTAGCTGATCATAATGATAAAGGTTCTGTAGGTTTCATTTTAAACAAACCGTTGGATTTTACCATCAGTGATTTACTTCCAGAAATTGAAACACCTTTACGCGTTTATAATGGTGGTCCAGTTGAACAAGACAACTTATATTTTATTCATAAAATACCTGATTTAATTCCTGAAAGTATTGAAATTTCAAATGGTATTTTTTGGGGAGGCGATTTTAACAGCGTTATACAATTAATAAACGAAGGCAAGCTTAATGAAAAAGACATACGTTTTTTCTTGGGATATTCTGGTTGGGATGCCAATCAATTAATAACCGAGCTTATATCAAATACTTGGATTGTTACTGAAAACATTTACAAAAATTCAATTATTGAAAAAAGCAATGAAGCTTTCTGGAAAGAAAAAATGTTAGAACTTGGCGGAGATTATAGCATTTGGTCCAACGCCCCAGAAAATCCAAGCTTCAATTAACACATTCTAAAAACTTTAGGACAGTCTGATTTTTACATTCAATTTACCCAATAATTTTTTGGAAATATTGCTTTCAAACTCTTTTTTGCGATATTTTGTTATGGGTTGAATTCCCATAATCACATTTGTAAGAAACAGTTCATCTGCTTGTTGTAGTTCAAATGGTGAAATAGATGCTTCTTCAAAGGCAAAATCAGGCATTAACTTTATAATTTCAATAATCTGTTTCCGCATAACACCTTTTAGACATCCATCAGATAAAGGTGGTGTTTTTATAGTGTTGCCTTTTACTAAAAAAATATTGGAATTCAACCCTTCAACAACATTCTTATTATTGTTTAATAATAGACAATTATTCAAATCATTTTCATTGGCATAAATGCTTCCAGTTACATTGATTATTCGATTGTTTGTTTTTAAAGTAGATAACAAATCTGCCAAAACATAATGATCTTTATACAAATCAACAACGTATTGATTATCATTAATCAAATAAAAATCATTATTTAAAGTTTTGCTTGTAATTATATACTTAATATTATTATTATCAGGCAAATAGAATCCGTTTGTATCTCTATAAATAATACATTTTATCCGAACGGTTTTATCAGATAAATCATTGTGCTCTATTAAATTAAGAATTTCATTTTCAAAAAACTCCAAGGTGAAGTTCATTGGAATTTCCATTCTTAAAATACGCATGGAAGCCATTAATCTAAAATAGTGATCTTCACAAAATAATATCTTGCTATGAGATACTTTTATAGTTTCAAAAACTGCATCACCATAATTAAATCCTCTGTTTAAAATTGAAATAGATGCATCATCATTTTTAATAATATGTCCGTTGATATTTACCATAAAAAAGTCCCAATAAATTGGGACAAATATACTTTTTTAAAAATTATTATTTTATGCTGAACCTAAAACTTGTTTCAAATCAGAAATCTGATTCTCCCAAAGCATTTTGGTTTCTTCAACTTCGTCTTCGTCTGCAAAATCAGTAACCATTAAAGACACATCTTTTGTAATATCGTCAACTTGAATTCTAATTTCAAAATATGACGCGTCGTCATCGCCATTTTGCCACTTAAATTTAACGCGCTCACCACTTTTTTTTATGAGTAATTTTGCTTTTTCCTCACTTCCATCCCAAATAAATGTAAACATCTCACCACGAGAATTCACATTATCTGCAAACCATTCAGACAACCCTGAAGGTGTTGATATATACTGGTATAATAGCTGCGGAGAAGCATGAATAGGAAACTCTAATTCAAATTTAGTTTTGTCGTCCATATTAATATTTTATTAGTTTGGTAATATATACATTAAATTTTTAGTTTTCAAGAATTATTTAGGGATTTAGTATTTGTGTACAAGGAATTTGTTTTTATATTTGCAGCCGCATAAAGTTGGCGAGATAGCTCAGTTGGTTAGAGCGT
>JAGQYS010000031.1:0-30705 GCA_020435965.1 Flavobacteriaceae bacterium
GTTCAAATCCCGTCTTTCGCTCATATTCCTAAAAATATACCAAGCGATGTGCTGAGCATGTCGAAGTAGCTGAAGTGGTGGAATTGGTAGACACGTTGGACTTAAAATCCAATGAACATTGCGTTCGTGCGGGTTCAAGTCCCGCCTTCAGTACTTTAAAACCCATAACAAACAATGTTGTGGGTTTTTTTATGCTTAAATTTCATGCTTAAGTAGATAAAAGCTATCTTTTTAAGGCAAAATGCCCTTTAAAGGTCTTCCCATTTCCTAAATCTACGGTAAACCAAAAATCATTAGAGCCTAAGAGTTGACCATTAAAGGTCCCGTCCCAGCCTGTTCCATTTGCACTTAATTGTTTTAAAAGTTTACCGTACCTATCATAAATAAAAATCTTAGCTTCATTAAAGTTTCTTACACCATAAATTTGCCAAGTATCTTTATAGCCATCGTTGTTTGGTGTGAAAAATTTTGGGTAATCTATTAAGGTTACCTCTCGTGAATCCTCACCACATCCATATTTATCCCTCACATAGGCTGTGTATATCCCTCCTGAAATATTATCGAAATAATTACTATCTTGGTAATTAATCCCATCTATTGAGTATTCAAAATCACCATCTCCTGAAGTAATTATTTTTATAAAATTGTTACCTAGTTCATCATATTCTATTTCTACAATTTCTGGTAAAATGGATCTCGACAAAGTAAAATCAAAGGTGTTTTCACACTCAATTCCATTTAACAATTCGCTTACAACAAGTTTGTAATTACCTTCTTCTATTAGAGTTGCTTCATAATCTTCAGATATTAAATCCGCTTCGTAATACCAAGCGTATGAATAATAATCAGGACTTACGGAAAGTGCTAATGATGGTTCTAAATTGCAAATTAAATAGTCCTCTTCAAGTGTAATTTCTGGTAATTCGTTAACAATTAAATTAAAACTTGTTTCTGAATAACAAAGCCTGTTTAGAGTGTTCTCGACCCTTACATTAATGGTTTGTGTATATGGATTTGTGTTCAAAAATGATGCTGGCAAAGGGCTTGGCAGAGTATTTCCGTTTTCGTCAAAATAGAAAATCTCTAATCCTGTTTGGTTTCCAATGAGTATATCTTCAATGTTAGACGTACTAAAATATGCAAAACCACTGCCTTCATCACAGGCATATAGGCTATTTGGCTGATTGATATTTGGCTGAGCAGCAGTTTCAAGGGTTAATAGTGTCTCTGAATAACAACCTGTTTGCGAGTTGGTAACTCTTACTGTAATATTCTGAATATTAATTTCTGTGTTCGTAAATGGATTTGGTAAAGGGTTTGGTAACAAATTTCCCATTGCATCATAATAGGAAACTTGCATGCCTGCTTGCGAACCTATGGCTTGACTCTCAACATTTGTAGTGTCAAAGTATTCTGAAATGCCATCGTTATTATCGTCACAGCCTATTAAGGTATCTAACGGATTGGCCACTGGAAGTTCATTTACATTTAAGATAAAGGTTGTTTCATTATAACAATCTGTGGCATCATTGGTTACTCTTACAGTTAAAGTTTCTTGATTGGGTATACTATTCACATAAGGATTAGGTAATGGGTTTGGTAATGGGTTTCCGTTGCCATCAAAGTACGAAACCGTCATTCCAGTTTGACCTCCGAGAACAGAGGTTTCAATAGTACTTAAATCAAAATTTGCGAAGCCGTCTGTATTATTTTCACAACTTGTTAGATCTGGAACACCAATCACTGTTGGTTGAGGATTTACTACTAAATCAAAGGTTGTCTCAGAATAGCAACAAAGTTCATCTTTATGAGCTACTCTAACTTTTATTGTTTCTAAATTACTTATTGTATTAGTAAATGGGTTAGGTAATTCGTCGTATTCGTTACCGCTACCATCTATAAAAGTAACTACTTTATCCGTTTGTCCTCCTAAAACTTGTTGAGTAACCATTGAAACATCAAATGATGAAGAAATACCTGAACCAAAACTATCCTCACACTTATAAATGTTACTAATTCCGTATGCATTTGGCGGTTCTTTTACGTCGATGGTTTCAGACAAACCCTCAATACTTCCATCTGTAGCAGTAACAGTGGCAGTAATTGTGTATGTTCCATCTGCTGAGAAATCATGAAAAGGTGATAAATCTGTAGACGTATTATTTGCTCCAGAAGCTGGGTCGCCAAAATCCCAAGTTATTGAAGCAATATTTGAAGCGTCTTCAACACTAAATTCTTTTAAAAACTCAGAGCAAATATTTGAAATATTCATTTCAAAATTATTGTTTATATGGTTTACATTTCCTGTTACATTTATGTAAAAATTAGCATCAGGGTGACCAAAGTCTGCAGTAGAAACATATGTGTTTCCAGAGCCATCTTGTTCGGTACATCCTCTTTGCCATGAGACATCATTATCTTGAGTTGAACCAGCAATAAACGCAATTGCACTACCATAAACGATACCTTTGTGAACCTCTACCAAAATCCTCTCAACATCTGCTGGTACAACAATTGGTGTTTCAAAATCTACTTGTATAATCTGAGAATCGCGCCCTATAACTGGTGAAAGGTCTTGATATTGACTACTTCCTATCAGATCTGATTCAGAAAAAGAGGCAGGGAAATTATCGTCTATTCTATATATGTTAAAACTAATTTTAGGTTTATAGCTAGTATTATTAATTCCTACCTGACCAGAAGTAATCACAAACTCCTCATTAGTTGATATGCCAAAATCTTCTAAAGTAAATGCTCTAGCCCAATAAATGTAGGATGAAGAACAGGAATGAATATCTGTTTTGATTATATCATCACAAACATTATGCGATAATCTAGTTGTTCCTCCAGAACTTTGTATATTGAACACTTCTCCTGTAACATTTATGTAAAAATTTGCGTTCGGAACAGGAGTAGATAAATCTGAAGTTGGAGTGAAAATATAAGTGTCTTCACAACCTTTATACCAGGATATTCCAGTATCAGCTTGTGTGCCAGCTATAATAACTTCTGATGACGCAGGATTATAAATTTCCGCATACTTACTCACTGATACCAAAATTTTATTAACACCAGCTGGGACAACTATAGGTTCATCAAAGTCTACATGAACAATTTCTGGTGCACCAGTAACAATTGGTGCTCGCCCCATAGGACGCATTCCAAGTAATTTATCAGAATATTGTTGATTTATCAACCCAGGAAAGTCTTCACCAATACTAGAAACACTAAGTTGTAATAAAGCCCCATCATTAGATTTACTTAGTGCTATCTCTCCCGATTTAATGAGAAATTGTTCATTTGGTAATATTCCAAAATCTGATAGATAAAATACTCTTGACCAAACTTCATCTTCCTCACAAGAAAACATATCTGTTTCAATAGGTGTAGTTCCAATATTATGAGTTAAAGTTATTTGACTCAACATCACTATTGGAAAAAATAACAATAGCAAAAATGTTGAATTTTTTATTTGATCTTTCACTTTATGGTTGGGTCAATTATAATATTTAATATCACTGTAAAGGTAAATATGGGAAAATTCATTTAATAATCACAAATATTTTCGACAAAACACTAACTTGATATTGATAAAGTTAACTATTACAATAGTGATAATAAATTAAAAGTATTTACATTTTTGCTTTTTAAACTTGAAAAAGGTTAAAAAGGCTCATTAAAATTAATTAACCATCAAGATCTTAATTAAGTTGAAATAACAAAATCTGGAATGTTACCCTAAAATTATATCTTTGGAAAAAACAAAACCTATTTTAAATAATGTTTGAAGATTTTTGGTTCAATGTAACATATGGCATTAATCACGTACTTGATATTAATGCATACGACCACGTATTATTTCTTATCGTTTTAACAGTTCCATACCTCTTTAAAGATTGGAAACGGGTTTTGCTTTTGGTTTCTTTGTTTACTTTAGGCCATACATTATCATTGGTTTTGGCGGCTTATAAAATAGTTAGCATAAATGGTCAATTGGTAGAGTTTCTAATTCCTATAACTATTTTAATTGTTGCTCTGTATAATGTATTTACAGCTGGTAAGATTACCGAAAAAGAAAAAATAAATGTGCTTTTTTTATCAACTTTATTTTTTGGATTGGTTCATGGTTTGGGTTTTGCAAGGGAATTTCAAATTCTAGTGGGAAGAGCAGAAAATAAGTTGGCTATTTTAATCGAATTTGCTTTAGGCATTGAACTCTCACAAATAATAATTGTATGTTGTGTTCTCTTTATAGGACATATATTTCAGACCTTTTATAGGTTAAATAAACGCGATTGGGTGATGGTTATCTCAGCAATAGTTGTAGGTCTTGTCATACCAATGATTTTACAAAGTGATTTATAATTTTTTACGCTCTATAATGTAATCTTTTTTATGTTATACGAACTAAATAAACCAATTTAAATAAAAAAATATTTGTCTAAAACATATTACGACCTATCAGATCATAAAATTTAGTAATAATTCCAAAATAGAATGAAGCCATTGGCACTAAATTTATCGACTAATGTAATCCAGTATTTGAGGAAGGCAAAATAAGCGTAAGAAAAAATTACTAATTGCACATGCAGCAGCACATACCAATTAATGTCCTTGTTTTATTGATACTTATACAAGTGATGGTTTAAAACGTGGCATCACTAAAGAATATAGAATTGGAAAACTTGCCTATGCTGGGCTTTAACAGGCAAGCACACTGGCAAACAAGTTGATAAGAATTACCAAACTTTAATTCTCAAGTGGCGGAATTGGTAGACACGTTGGACTTAAAATCCAGTTTCTTCGGAAGTATGGGTTCGATTCCCACCTTGAGTACAGTAGAACCTTCAACCTATTGTTGGCTGGAGGTTTTTTTGTTGTCTAATCTGTGTGATACTTTATGATTTATTGTAGTATAATTTTTGTAAAGTGCAGCTATGAATTATTCAAAAATACTCATCGTGTCATCATAAATAGGACTATCAATATCTAAAAAATTTAGTACACTATGAAAAATGTTATGTTGTGAGTATTCTTGTTTGTCTTTAAGTTTTTTAGAGCCGTCAGACGACCACACGATAAAAGGTATTTCCAGCTGTTCTTTTGGCGCCAAACTTGCTGGAATACCATGCATATAAAGGTTGTTTTCACCAAGAGACTCACCATGATCTGAAATGAAAATCATTGATGACTTGTATTCAGTTATTTGTTTTAACTCATCAATAAGTGTTGCAAGTATATAATCTGTATACAAAATAGTATTGTCATAAGCATTTATTAATTCCTGTTGAGTGCAATTTGCAAGCTCAACACTTTCACAAACAGGAGTAAATTTTTCAAATTGTTTAGGATACTTCTTATAATATGTAGGTCCATGGCTAGTGCTTGCATGAAGAACTATTAGAATTTTATTTTTTTGACTTTCAAGGATTTCTTTTTTCAAATCCTTAATCAAGATTTCATCATAAATACAATTAGAACCATCACAGTTGTCTCTTAAAGTTTCTTTATTCCTAAAATTATTAATATTTACTTTAGGTTCACCCCAATTTGTAGATTTCCAAATCACTTCTATGTTATTTCTAAATAAGTAATTTGGAAGTATTTCATAAAGTTTGCTTGTATTTTTATGTTCCAAAATACATTTTACACCTGCAGTTGTATAAGTTGCACAAGACTCTGCTTCAAAGTGTTTTAAATTTTGAATTTGAGATAACAATGGATTGGTGTTTTTATTGTAGCCATATAAAGAATAGTTCTCACTCCTAGAAGACTCACCAATTACCAATACAACAACAGATTTTTCATCATTTTTAACAGTTGCATTGGGCAGTAATATTTCTTTCTTATTTTTCTTGTTTATGTAGCTATAATACCTACTAGTATTAACAACATATGACCAAGGCATTACTAACCCTCCTAAAGTTTTCGAGTTTTTATCAATCCATAACCAGTTGGTTGAATTGGCAAAAACCATAAACCCCAAAAATATTAAGGTTAGTACTGTATGCACTAAAAAAGTCTTGAGTTTTGGGCGAATGATTTCAAACTTAAAAATAAAAAAACTTGGCAACAATCCTAAAAACACAACATACAGCAATAGCCCAAAAGAAAAAAAACTAGTCGCCTCTTCATAATCAGTATTAAAGACATTGCCTATCATAGATCTGTCTAAAATAACACCATAACTATTAATAAAATATACAGCAATAGCACTAATGTTAAATAAAATTGCAAGCAACCATTTGCCTACTCCTCTCAATAGATAAATCCCAACATAAAACACAAATGCGTTTAATATAAGAGCGGCAACAATTAGACTAATTAAAAGTATAATGCCGCTTGTGCTTTTTGTATTACTATTTGCTAAAACAAATTTAAAAAAGGGATATTGATATAGAACTAGATTTACAAGGCTAGCAAATAGTACATAAGTACTAAGCTTTATTTTTTTTGACATATTTAAATGTAATTATACAAAATGTAACAATTAAAGCTATAAAAGAAAGATAAAATATAACCATGTTATGTTTAATAAGTTTCAAAATTACTAAATACATCCAGACTGAGAAAATTAACATAATGATTGGGTAGAATTTTCTATTTTTCATCCAAAACAACCAGTTCGTATTTTTATTTATTGTTATACCAAGAATTGCCATTATGTAACCTATTGTACAGCCTAAAACAACATCAAACGGATAATGCGCCCCAACTGCAACTCGTGAGAAAGCAATAGAAAGACCAATTGAAATTAGAATAACAGACCAAAGTACCTTATGCGATTTTTTTTGGGGCATAAACGCAAACAGCAAAATAGTTACAACTGTAAATGCTGTCATAGAATGCCCTGATGGTAATGATGTGTGCATAATATTTGGTCTTCCCATGATTGTAAAAGTATCAATATCTATCAAAGCAGCTGGCCTTGGGATCGCAAAAATAAATTTTAACAATGCTGATGTAATTATTGTAAAAAGTGATGAAGTTAAAAGTACCTCCCAAAACTTTGGTGCAGCAAAAAGAAATATAAAAACAAAAGGAAAAAGCACAAGACAATCTCCTAGATAGGTAATGTTATATGCTAAATTAGGATATACAGATAAAAGTTCATTTAGTTCTAAAAACATAGCCTTTTGAGACTCTACATATGTATCTGCAAAAGTGTTTTTTATATTAAATGCAAAAAAAACAAAAAACAAAAACAACAAAATAATAGGCAATATTAAGAACCTTGACGTAACTTTTTTAAAATTATTTGTAACCATGCTATCTAAAGCAGATTCATTTGATAAGCCTTTTATTTCATCTATCATTAATTATTGTGTTCTTTAATTTTTATAAATTAAATTAATCTTTTGATCCTTTAAAAACCTAAAAAATTAGGTCTGAGTTTTTAAAAAAGAAAACATTAAGGCAACAAAATAAGTGAATCAATTGATTAAAAAAAATATTAGTCCAATTCTTCTATCAACAAGCCTAATACAAAACTCATTTCATTGCCTAATCCTAAAGCATAGGATATAGTTTTATTTTCATTTTTTTTACTAAAAATTCTGTTTTATTATTTTTCTAACAGCTTTTCGTAATCTTTTGATTATTTTTCGAACTAAAGAAAACGACTTAAATCCAAACATATGTCTAAATCATATTACGACCCAGCAGATCTCAGGAAATTTGGTAATATTACTGAATGGAGTGAAGAATTGGGAACCAAATTTTTTGATTATTATAATTCTGTATTCAAAGAAGGCGCCCTAACAGCACGCGAAAAATCATTAATCGCTCTTGCTGTATCACATACTGAAAAGTGTCCTTATTGCATTGATGCTTATTCTAAAGATGGTTTGCAACGAGGTATTACCAAAGAAGAAATGATGGAAGCGGTTCATGTTGGTGCTGCCATAAAAAGTGGTGCTGCGTTGGTACATGGCGTACAAATGATGAATAAGGTGAATAAGCTGGATGGATAAAAGCCAGAAGACCGAAGCTTGAAGTAAAATAGATTTCCTCTTACTCGGAAAATAATTATGACAAAACTTAAAACACAATCCTTACATAAACGCCAAAGCGAATTGGCCAATAGCAATAGGCAATTGGAAATCCTTTCAAATGGTATTTTTAAAACTGGAGAGTTGCCAAAATTTAAAGACAAAATTGCTGAAATTGGTCAGTTTCCTTTAAAACCTAAAAAGCTTGAAATCCTTCAAATTAATGTTGGCTATATGTGTAATCAGGTTTGTGAACATTGCCATGTTGATGCTGGTCCAGACCGAAAAGAGATAATGACACGTGAAACCATGCAGCAATGCTTGGAGGTCATAAAAAATACTGGAGCGCATACCTTAGATTTAACTGGTGGAGCTCCTGAAATGAATCCAAATTTCAGATGGTTTGTAGAAGAAGCTTCTAAAGCTGGCATTAAAGATTTTATTGTTCGTTCTAACTTAACCATCATTCGAGCTAATAAAAAATACCACGATTTACCTGAGTTCTTCAAAAAACACAATGTGCATGTGGTAAGCTCTATGCCACATTGGACTCGTGGAAAAACCGACAAACAACGTGGCGAAGGTGTGTTTGACCAATCCATAAAAGCTTTACAAGATTTAAATGCTATTGGTTATGGTATGCCAAACAGTAATTTAAAATTGGATTTAGTTTACAATCCTTCAGGTGCGTTTTTACCGAGTGACCAAGCCTCCATGGAAAAAGATTTCAAGAAAGCGTTGTTGGAAGATTTTAATATTCAATTTCATAGTTTATTTGCCATTACAAATTTGCCTATTTCAAGGTTTTTGGATTATTTAATTGCTTCCGAAAATTATGAAGACTACATGTATGCTTTAGTTGAAGCTTACAATCCAGCAGCTGTTGCTAACGTTATGTGCACCAACACAATTTCTGTTAGTTGGGACGGTTGGTTATACGACTGCGATTTCAATCAAATGTTAGATTTAAAGGTAGCGAGTAAGGTAAAGCATATAAGCGACTATAACGAAGACTTGCTAAACGATAGAAACATTGTTGTTTCTCAACATTGCTATGGTTGTACAGCAGGAGCAGGAAGTAGTTGTCAAGGAACAGTAGCGTAATCTATGTCAAAAAAATTACTCATCATTTTTGTTAAAAATATCAAACTTGGAAACGTTAAAACACGTCTAGCCAAAACCGTTGGTAATGAAAATGCTTTCAAAGTTTATAAAGCCTTAGTTGAAGTTACAGAAAAAGTGACTTCAAGCATTAAGGTTGATAAACGCATTTATTTTTCTGATGCTGTAATAGATGAAAAATGGCCTAAAGATTATAAAACCGTTCAAAAAGGTGAAGATTTAGGTCAACGCATGAGCAATGCTTTCAAAGATGGATTCAATGATGGTTATAAAAACATCGTGCTTATAGGTTCTGATTTACCTAATATTTCTGAAGATATTATCAACAATGGATTCAATGCCTTAAAAAATAATGATGTTGTTTTTGGACCAGCTGAAGATGGTGGTTATTATTTAGTTGGTTTTTCAAAGTTTCATAACTGCGTTTTCGAAAATAAAGCATGGAGTACTTCAAATTTATTGAAAGACACGCTTACTGAATTAGAACAGAAAAAAATTGAGGTATCACTCATTGAAACCTTAAATGATATTGATACCTTTGAGGATCTTCAAGCATACCCAAAATTTTTAAAACTGATTACTTAATGATTAAACAAATAAAAAAAACAACCGAATACCTAATAGAAAAAGGGTTCGACAAACCAGAGATAGGCATTATTCTAGGTACAGGTTTAGGTCAATTAATTGACGAAATCGAAGTCTTAAAAGAAGCTAGCTATAATCATATTCCATACTTTCCAACCGCTACAGTTGAGTTTCACAAAGGAAAACTCATTTATGGCATTTTGGAAGGTAAAAAAGTGATTGTGATGCAAGGTCGTTTTCATTTATACGAAGGCTATTCGTTACAAGATGTAACCTATCCAGTTCGTATTATGGAAAAATTAGGTATTCATACCTTGTTGGTTTCTAACGCTTCAGGAGCCATTAATCTCAATTTCAAAAAAGGTGAATTAATGCTTATTGACGACCACATTAACTTGCAAGGGAGTTCGCCATTAGCCTTTAAAGGTGTTTCTCAATTAGGTGAGCGATTTGCTGATATGAGCGCACCATATGATTTAAAAATTAATAAAAAGATTCAAGATATTGCAAAAAAACATAACATCAAGCTTCATAAAGGTGTTTATGCCTCTATGGTTGGACCTCAACTAGAAACCAGATCCGAATATAGAATGCTTAAGATAATTGGTGCTGATGCTGTTGGCATGAGTACAGTTCCAGAAATAATTGTGGCCAATCATTTAAAATTAAAAGCTGCTGCTGTGTCAGTTTTAACCGATGAATGCGACCCAGATAATCTAAAACCAGTAAATATTGACGACATCATTGCTATGGCCAACAAAGCCGAACCTGAAATGATTACACTCTTTAAAGAACTAATAAAAACACTATAACGTCATTCCGAACGAAGTGAAGGAATCTCATTATAAGATTGCCACGTCTCCTCATACATATTAGGAATCCTCGCAATGACAACAAATAATAAACTTATGAGCAATTACCTAAAAACCACCCACGACATCTATAAAGAAGCAGCCTTAACTCCAGATGTTGGTTTATGTTGCACTACCAATCCTATTTGGGAATTACCAGGATTGAAAATTCCTAAAATCATGCAAGAAATGAATTATGGTTGTGGTTCTACAGTTCATGCTCGCGATTTAACCAACAGCCCTAAAATGCTATACGTTGGTGTTGGTGGAGGTATGGAGTTGCTGCAATTTTCGTATTTCAACAGAACAAAAGGCGGAGTAATTGGTGTTGATGTGGTTGATGAAATGCTAGAAGCCTCACGCAAAAATTTTGTTGAAGCTGAAGCCTTAAACCCATGGTTTAAAAGTGAGTTTGTGGAACTAAAAAAAGGTGATGCCTTGAATCTTCCTGTTGAGGATAATAGTATTGATGTTGCAGCACAAAACTGCTTGTTCAATATTTTTAAAGCTGATGATTTAAAAAAGGCCATTGCCGAAATGTATAGAGTATTAAAACCTCATGGACGTTTAGTAATGAGTGACCCAACTTGCGAACAACCAATGAATGATGATTTACGAAATGATGATAGACTTCGTGCTTTATGCCTTAGTGGTAGTTTACCTATTTCCGAGTACGTAAAAATGTTAACTGATGCTGGATTTGGAACTATTGAAATTCGTGCAAGAAAACCTTACCGAATTTTAGATCCAAAACACTATGCGACTGATGAATTAATTTACATAGAATCTATTGAAGTTGCTGCCATAAAGGACCCAATGCCAAGTGATGGTCCTTGCGTTTTTACTGGGAAAGCAGCAATCTATTTTGGTGACGACGATTATATTGATGACAATGCTGGACACATTTTACTTAAAAATCAACCCTTAGCCATTTGCGATAAAACAGCTGGAGCTTTAGCTGCTCTAAATAGAGATGATATTTTCATTAGCGAATCTACTTACCATTATGATGGTGGAGGTTGTTGTTAAGTATCAAAAGTTACTAAATTAAAAGCCATTATTTAGTACTTTTACATTTATGAATGACTACTTAGAACTTATAAAAAATTCCTATTCTGGGTATTGGAATTATTTAAAAAACGAAATCATTACCATTAACCATTGGGATAATTATTTTTATGGCTTAATTGCTATTTCACTTATTGTTTGGTTATTGGAAATTGCATTCCCTTGGCGAAAAAATCAAGCTTTGTTTAGAAAGGATTTTTGGTTGGATACCTTTTATATGTTCTTTAATTTCTTTTTACTGAACCTAATTGTACTCATCGCACTTTCTAATACAGCATCAAAATTGTTTGATGATGTATTAAGTATTGTAGGTTTGTCTGTTTCAAGTTTTCAATTATTTGATGTTGATAATTTACCGCTTTGGTTAGGCTTACTTATTTTCTTTTTGGTTAGTGATTTTGTACAATGGAATACTCATAGATTATTACATCGTTCCAATTTCTTATGGAATTTCCATAAAGTGCATCATAGCGTTAAAGAAATGGGATTTGCTGCACATTTGCGTTATCATTGGATGGAACCTATAGTATATAAATCACTTCTTTATATTCCTATTGCTATTATTGGTGGTTTTGATGCGCAACAAGTTGCCATTGTACATTTCTTTGCTATAGTTATTGGTCATTTAAATCATGCCAATTTGGGTTGGGATTACGGATTTTTAAAATACATTTTCAACAATCCTAAAATGCATATTTGGCACCACGCCAAAAAATTACCTGAACATGTAAGGTATGGAGCAAATTTCGGACTGACTTTAAGTCTTTGGGATTACATTTTTAAAACTGATTACATTCCGCATAACGGAAGAGATATTGAATTAGGTTTTGATGGTGATGAAGATTTTCCAAAAGATTTTATAAGACAAGAAATGTATCCATTATCAAAAAAATGATGATAAAAATCTTTACCTTATTTATACTACTGTTTATATCATTAAATACTAGTGCTCAAACAGTTGACCACTCATTGTGGAGCTCTATCTTAAAAAAACATTTGAGCAATGATGGCAATGTTAATTATAAGGCTTTGAAATCTGACTCTTCAAAACTTGAAACTTATATAAGTGAGCTTTCACAAAACACACCTGCCGAAAATTGGTCAAAAGAAGAAACACTTGCGTATTGGATTAATGCTTACAATGCTTTAACAGTAGATTTAATAATTAGAAATTATCCTGTTAAAAGTATTAAAGATATTAAAAACCCTTGGGAGCAACGTTTATGGAATTTTGGCACAAACAACTATAACCTAGATGAAATAGAGCACGACATATTACGCAATATGAATGAACCTCGAATTCATTTTGCCATTGTGTGTGCCTCATATTCTTGTCCTAAATTACAAAACGAAGCCTTTGTTGCTGACAAATTAGAAACTCAATTAACAAAGGCTACAAAGGAATTTCTAGCAGATAAAAATCGAAATGAAATTTCAGAAAACAACATTCAGATTTCAAAAATATTCGATTGGTTTTCTAAAGACTTTACTAAAAATGGAAGTTTGATTGATTTCCTGAACAAATATACCGATGTAAACATATCACCTAAAGCTAAAAAACGTTATTTAGAATACAATTGGGCTTTAAATGACTAAAATTTCAATCATCATTCCAATTCTTAATGAAGCAGAGACAATTAAACATCTGCTAGAGTATTTATTACAAAATTCATCTAAAGAAAATATTGCAGAAATCATTGTAGTTGATGGTGGAAGTACTGATGGTTCGCAGGATATTGTAAATCAGTCTATCATTTCGAGTGAATCGAATGTCAGTTTGAGCGCATTCGAAAACAAATTTGATTTGTATCGAGAAGCAAACGAAATGGTTCCCGATACAAAATTCGCCAAAGCGAATTCCACTCGAACTGACATAAAATTAATTTCATCACCACGAGGCAGAGCCAAACAAATGAATACAGGTTCAGAACTTGCTTCAGGAACTATTTTATACTTTTTACATGCCGATTCTTTTCCACCAAAACACTTTGACCAACACATTATTGATGAAGTTGAAAAAGGAAACTTAGCAGGCTGCTTTAGGTTACAATTTAATAATAACCATTGGTGGTTACGTTTAGCCAGCTGGCTCACGCAATTTAGTTGGCGAGCTTGCAGAGGTGGTGACCAAAGCCAGTTCATCACCAAACCTTTATTTGATGACATTGGTGGTTTTGATGAAAGCTACACTATTTACGAAGACAATATCTTAATTAATGAACTTTATAAGCGCAAGCAATTTAAAGTGATTAATAAAAAACTCATTACCTCAGCACGACGTTACAAAAAACATGGCATTTGGAAACTACAATATCACTTTTGGGTTATTTATGTAAAAAAATGGTTGGGTGCCACTGCTTATGAGTTATATGCTTATTATAAAAAGCACATTGCTTAATAGCTTGAGTAAGTTTCTTTAATTATTGTTTCAACGGGTTTGTTCTGTGGTGTAAACTGGTTATTGTCCTTGCCACCACTTCTTTCGTGGTTGCGGAACCATTTCCAAATAAAACCTCCTGCAAACCAATCTTCTTGCCAAAAGGTGTCAAATAATGCCTTGGTTGTATTTACTTGAGCGTCCATGTTTACAGTATTCATACGTCTATCTGACTTCCAAGGTTCTTTTCCCGAATAATCCACGCTTCTGTAACCAAACTCAGTAAATAAAATGGGTTTGTCAAATTTATTTGAAACCTCGTTTATAACTTTTTTATGAATCTTCCAACCCTCTAAGCACTCTTCAACCGTTGGTGTTTGTGCATCGCTAACAGGAAAGTAAGCATCAATACCAATATAATCCAATTCACTCCAAAAAGGCGTGCGTTTAAATTCATCCCAATTGGCTGCGTACGTCAGTTTGCCCTTATAAATAGTTTTAATCTTTTTTATTAATTCGAGCCAATACTTTGGTCTATGCTCAATAAATTGTTCCAATTCTGTTCCAATGCAAAGCATTTCGGCATTTGTTTCTTGGGCTAATTCAGCGAAATCGAGTATAAATTTCGAATATGAAGTTTCAAGCTGTCGCCACTTGTCTTCCGAAGACATAGTTACATGACCTGTAAAATCACCTCTACCAATCCAAATATGAGGCTTCATCATGACTTTAATATCTTGTTCGTGCAGTACCTCAATATATTGTTTTGCTCCCAATTTCGACTCTCCAAACCACTGTCTATCTGTATTGTAAATAATCTCAGGATTCTCGACGTCTCTAAAAAACCCAAAAGGCATAATGGCAGCAAAATTAGCATTGATGTTTAAAACAGGTTGGATATGTTCTTGCGAAATGGAATCTCGAGATGCTACAAAACTCACACCATTAATTTTTGGCATTTTCATGGTTGTCATACTGCATGAGCATAAAAGAAATATCAAACAAAGCCTGAAAAGTATCTTCATAAGTGTTAATTAATTTCTAAATTTAAACAATCTGAAATAATCCAATTAAGGATTTAACAAAACGTTCGACAAAACAATCATCAAATTAAAAAGCATGGAACACATTGTCATTATTGGAAATGGAATTTCTGGTGTCACAGCTGCTAGACATATTCGAAAACTTTCCGATACTGAAGCTAGTTCAACAGAAGCTAAAAAAATCACTATTGTTTCAGCTGAATCCGATTACTTCTTTTCACGTACGGCACTCATGTACGTGTATATGGGACACATGAAGTTTGAGCATACTCAACCATACGAAAACTGGTTTTGGAAAAAAAATCGTATCGATTTAAAAAGAGGTTATGTTGAAAACATAGATACAAAAAATAATAGGTTACATTTTGCCGAAGGTGATACACTTCAATATGACAAACTTATTATTGCAACAGGAAGCAAGCCTAATAAATTTGGGTGGCCAGGGCAAGATTTAAAAGGCGTTCAAGGACTCTACTCTAAACAAGATTTAGAAAATCTGGAAGTCTATGTACCAAATAACAAGGTTTGTAAACGAGCTGTGATTGTTGGTGGTGGACTTATTGGTATTGAACTTGCCGAAATGTTACATTCGCGTCATATACCTGTGACCTTTTTAGTTAGAGAATCCAGTTTCTGGAATGGTGTGTTGCCTAATGAAGAAAGCCAAATGATAAACAAAGAAATACTGAATAATGGTATTGATTTGCGCTTGTCTTCAAATTTAAAAGTAATTGTTTCAGATGAAAACGGCAAAGTAAAATCTGTGATTGTTCAAGAAACAGGCGAAAAAATTCCTTGCGACTTTGTGGGATTGACCGCTGGAGTTTCTCCAAATATCGACTTTTTAAAAGATTCAGGCATTGAAACTGGTCGAGGTGTTAAAGTGAATCGGTTTTTAGAAACCAACATCCCAAATGTGTATGCCATTGGCGATTGTGCCGAACAACGTAAAGCTATCGGTAACCGCAGACCTATTGAAGCTGTTTGGTACACAGGACGTATGATGGGAGAAACCGTGGCTCAAACTATTTGCGGCAATCGTATGCCATACAACCCTGGACATTGGTTTAACTCTGCTAAGTTTTTTGATATTGAATACCAAACCTATGGTTGGGTTTGGGCACAACCCAAAGATAATGAAGCGCGTTTTTATTGGGAACACGAAAATGGCAAGAAATGTGTTCATATTAGTTATGATAAAAACACGCGTGAGTTTATTGGCATTAACACATTTGGCATACGAATGCGTCATGAGTTTTTTGATAAAATGCTTTCTGAAAAACAGCCTGTTGAACATGTTTTAGAACATTTAGCCGATGCCAACTTTGATCCTGAGTTCTATAAACTCCATGAAAAAGAAATCGTGGCAAAATTCAATGCTGAAAATAACACCAATATCCAACTAAAAAAGAAAAGCTGGAAACGAATCTTTCAAACCTATTAAAATGAAAACTATTCAAAATATTGGACTAGCTTTATTTTTAGTTGGTCTCACCATATTTACTTCACTTATTTTCTTTGGAAGGTATGAAGTCACTCCTCAAATCCTAGAAAATCTAATCAATAACAAAGGCATAAAAAGTGAACTTTTCATAAATAACATGAATAGCCGTGTTGTTGGAAAAGAATTCACCAATTCGTTTTCGTTTTCAACTGAAATTACTTCAGCCTTAAAAAGTACAAACGAAACACACAAGCAAAATAGTGAATGGGATAAAGTGATTTGGGACAAACCTCATAGTTTTTCTTATGAAATAGCAAAACAAGCTGGAAGTGGATTGGTCAAAGAAAACAAATGGCTGTTTTGGTGGCTCACTTTTGGACTTGGTATTCTTGGAGCACTTATGTACATTATTCCAAACGTGATTGCAAAAGGACCTCCAGGAATAAAAAACAATGGTATTTGGTTTAATGCTGCAACCAATAGAGGTTGGATTGGTTGGTTTGCATTTGTCTTTCTCGTTGGGTTTTACCTGTTGCTTTATTTTAGACCAGATTATATCGTTAATTGGACGTACATTGTCGATCCAATTAGTGAAAGCCTAAGTGGCAATTTGGCAAGTCAATGGTTTTTATATGGCTTTTTGTATTGTGTGGTCATGGTTGTTATGGCTATACGTATGTACATAAAGTATCGCCACAATAAATATCAAATGTTACGAACTACCTCTGTGCTGTTCTTTCAAATAGTGTTCGCTTTTTTAATACCTGAAATTTTAGTACGCTTTGAAAAACCTTGGTACGATTTTAAAAATGCTTTTCCGTTAGATTATGATTTCTTTTTTAGTTGGAATTTAAATGAACTTATTGCAAGTGGTGGCTTGGGAATTTTCATTTTGGTTTGGGGAATTGTATTGACGCTCGTTATTGTGCCTGTGATGGTCTATTTCTTCGGAAAACGTTGGTACTGCTCTTGGGTTTGCGGTTGTGGTGGCTTAGCGGAAACACTTGGCGATCCTTACAGGCAACTATCTGATAAATCACTGAAAGCTTGGAAGCTTGAACGTTGGGTTGTTCATGGTGTTTTGCTGTTTGCACTAGTGATGACAGGATTTACGCTTTACTCCTACTTTTCTGGAGCTGATGCTGTTTTAGGTATTAAAACACAAACTATTCAAGACATCTATGGACTACTAATTGGAGCCTTTTTCGCTGGTGTTATTGGCACTGGTTTCTATCCAATATTTGGCAATCGCGTATGGTGTAGGTTTGGGTGTCCTTTAGCTGCCTATTTAGGTATTGTACAACGTTTTAAATCACGATTTAGAATTACTACTAATGGTGGGCAATGTATTTCTTGTGGTAATTGTTCTACCTATTGCGAACAAGGCATTGATGTAAGAGCTTATGCCCAAAAAGGCGAAAATATTGTTAGAGCTAGTTGCGTTGGCTGTGGTATTTGTAGTGCTGTTTGCCCAAGAGGTGTGTTGAAGTTAGAAAATGGACCAGAAAAAGGACGTATCAATCCTACTGAAATACTTTTAGGTAATGATGTAGATTTAATGGATTTGGTGAATAAAGAGTAGTTTTCAGTCGCAGTTTCAGTTTTCAGTAGAAAAAGTATGTCATCAAAATAGAATTCTGCCTATCTCTGCGAAAAAACTCTGTGTATCTTTGCGGAAAATTATTTCACAGAGTTAAGTAAAGAACCACAGAGAAAAATATATGCCAATCATTAAAGTCATCATTCCTGCATATAACGAAGCCGATTCTATTGCGAATGTTATTAATGATATTCCTAGCATTGTAGATGAAGTTATTGTTGTAAGTAATAATTCTACTGACGCAACTGAAATAAATGCCAAACAAGCAGGAGCAACTGTTTTAAAAGAAGGTCAAAAAGGCTATGGATATGCTTGTTTAAAAGGAATGGATTATGTTTCTAAACTGAAAACAAAACCAGACATCATTGTGTTTTTAGATGGTGACTACAGTGATTATCCTGAAGAATTAAACAAAATTGTACAACCTATTACTGAAAACAATATCGATTTTGTAATTGGTGCAAGAGTTAAACGACTTAGAGAGCAAGGCTCTATGACCATGCCTCAAATTTTTGGCAATTGGTTGGCCACCTTTTTAATGCGTATGATGTTCAATTCTACGTTTACCGATTTAGGACCTTTTAGAGCTATTAAGTATGACAAATTATTGGCTCTAAATATGCAAGACAAAACCTATGGCTGGACGGTTGAAATGCAATTAAAGGCATTGAAACAAAAGTTAAGTTATGTTGAAATTCCTGTGAATTACAGAAATCGAATTGGTGTCTCAAAAGTATCTGGAACTGTGAAAGGTGCTATATTTGCAGGTGTAAAAATACTAGGTTGGATTTTTAAATACAGCATTAAAAAATGATTTTAGAAACCATTATTATCATTATTTATTCTACTGCCCTTATACTTATTTTTATATATGCTTTGGCGCAATTAAATCTTTTATTTAATTATTTATCTGCACAAAAAAAACAAGGTAAAGCTCCAAAGATTGATTTATCAAATCCTATTGAAGTTCCATTTGTAACTATTCAACTTCCTGTTTACAATGAACTTTACGTCATGAAACGTTTATTGGATAATATCTCTAAAATAGAGTATCCAAAAAGCAAACTAGAAATTCAAGTATTAGATGATTCAACAGACGAATCGTTTGAAGTTACAGCAAATCACATTAAAAAATTGCAACAAAATGGTTTAGATATAAAACATGTAGTTCGTAATGATAGAAAAAACTTTAAAGCTGGCGCATTAAAAGAAGGCTTAAAAGTGGCTAAAGGTGAATTCATAGCTATTTTTGATGCCGATTTTCTACCAAAAAAAGATTGGTTAATGCGTACCATTCCTTATTTCAAAGACACAAAAGTTGGTGTTGTTCAAACGCGTTGGTCTCATATTAACAGAAACTACTCCTTGCTTACTAAGGTGCAAGCATTTGCATTGGATGCTCATTTTTCATTAGAACAAGTTGGCAGAAATAGTAAAGGTCATTTTATAAACTTTAATGGAACTGCAGGTGTTTGGCGAAAACAATGCATCATTGATGCAGGAAATTGGGAAGGCGATACACTCACCGAAGATCTAGATTTAAGCTACAGAGCTCAGCTTAAAAATTGGAAGTTTAAATACCTTGAAGATGTGGAAACACCTGCTGAATTGCCTGTAGTGATTAGTGCAGCGAGAACACAGCAATTTAGATGGAATAAAGGTGGTGCCGAAAACTTTAGAAAAATGATGTTGAAAGTATTGAAGAACGAAAATATTTCAGCTAAAACTAAAGTTCATGGACTATTGCATTTATTAAATAGCACCATGTTTTTAAATGTTTTGATTGTGGCTGTTTTAAGTATTCCAATGTTGTACATTAAAAACGAGCATGCACATCTAAAAATGTATTTTTATGTGATGAGTTTTTTCGTGATTAGCACACTCATCTTTTTTGTTTGTTATTGGTACATGTTCAAAAAAACATACGGAAGTAGTTTAAAAGGCTTTATGCAATACATGGTCATGTTCATTACCTTTTTCTCCATAGCCATGGGTTTTTCGCTGCATAATTCTATTGCAGTCATAGAAGGGCATTTAGGAAAACGTAGTGATTTTATTCGTACACCAAAATTCAACATCAACTCATTAAAAGATAGTTGGAAGGGTAATAAATATCTAAAGAAAAATATCTCCCTAAATGTGATTTTTGAAGGATTGCTCATGCTCTATTTTGCTTTTGGCATGTATAGTGCTTTTGTAGTTGGCGACCAAGGTGGCGATTTCGGATTGTTCCCATTCCACCTGATGTTATTTTTTGGTTTCGGTTATGTGTTTTTTAAGTCTTTAACGTCTAAAGCATAATTATTGTAATTGAATTTTTATCCAGTTATCAATCTTATCTTCCAGCAACACCAAAGGTAAACTCCCTGAATTTAAAACCTGATTATGAAATTCTGGCAAGCTAAGTTTATCACCAAGTTTGTTTTCAGCTTTAGTTCTTAATTCTCTTATTTTTAGTTGTCCAATTTTGTAAGACAAAGCTTGTCCTGGAGTTGCCATATAACGTTCAATTTCAGCAATAACAGATTCTTCAGATTCTGCTTCATTATCTAATGAATATTGAATGGCCTGTTCTCTAGTCCATCCTTTACTATGAATTCCTGTGTCAACAACCAAACGAATGGCGCGATGCATTTCCATGCTTAGCATTCCAAAGTATTGAATTGGATCTTCATAAAGACCAAGCTCAGAACCTAAAGATTCAGCATATAGAGCCCAACCTTCAACAAAAACACCTAAACTTTCAGGGTGTAAAAATTCTGGTAATTCTGTATTTTCCTGTTGTAAGGATAACTGATAGTGATGTCCTGGAATGGCTTCGTGGAGAAATAAAGCTTCAGCTGCATACTTATTGTATTTTCTTACATCGGGAATTGGAACATAAAAAATTCCAGGTCTTGATGCATCTTTGGTTCCAGGCGTGTATTCTGCACTTGCTGAAGCTTCCCGAAACGTCTCAGTACGTCGTACTACAAAATCAGCTTTTGGTTTTAAATCGAAAACTTCGTTAAATCTGTTGTTAATTCTACTTTTTATTTCGTTAAAATTATCTATAACCTGTTGTGGTTCAGTAAAAGGCATTTGTTCCGGAGAATTTCTAACAAACTCAAAAAATGCTTTAATATCGCCATCAAAACCCATTTTGTTTTTTGCAGTCTCCATTTCCACTAAAATACGAGCAACTTCGCTTTTTCCAAGTTCGTGAATTTCATCAGCTGTCATATTTGTGGTAGTATGCAGTTTTATTAAATAATCATAGGTTTCTGAGCCATTTGGCAAAGCTCCAATGCCATCGGTTTCTCGACAAGCTGGCAAATAGTCGTTAACCAAAAATTGTTGAAGTTCTGTATATTTTGGTTTCAATTTACTTGTAATCATATTGCTATAATCTGCTGCAATTCTATTACGCTCGTCTTGATTTATATCATCTGACATTGATAATATTGGCTTATAGAATAAATGCTCTTCAACTGTATTTGAAATAAATTCATCCAACTGCGGAATCATTTTTTCCGTGAGAACTTTTGGCGCAACAATATCTTTACTCATTCCTTCCTTCATCTTCTCAATACATGTATCTAAAAATGCTAAATAGTTGTCCACTCGTTTTAACCAATTGTCATAATCCTCAACCGTTTCAAAAGGTTGTACACTTCCACCTGCTGCTAACTGTGCAACATACAAGTGTAAGGATTGTATTTGAAATAATGGCATTAACTCAAAACTTGGCAAGTTGTAAATTGGAGATGCCATTGTTACAATTTCATTATTTAAACCTTCTAATTTCACTTCACAATCCCATTGCATTACTTTCATGCTTAAAAGATCTGTTTCTGATAGTGTGCTTTTATCAAGTTTGCTAAGCTCATTTAAAAAGTAAGTATAGTTCTCTTTTAAGTCTTTTTGATAATCGTCTGATATATAATTGGCTATATAATCATTGTATTGATAATTTCCTCCTTTAGTAGCTTCAATAGGGTTTATACGATCCTTGAACTTGTAATAATCTTTAAAAATTGCATCAATTGAAGTTGGTGTTTCAGTTACAGAAGTTTTATCTTTTTTACAGCCAAACAGCATTATAGTAAAAAGGATTATTGCAAAATTAAATTTCATTTAATGTATTTTTGGTTGATACTAATAATTCACTAAGATAGCCTTTTTGAGCTTAATTCATCCAACTTAAAAAAGCTAAAAAACATGACATTATAATAGTACCTTTGGGTTATGGTTTTTAATACTTCATATATAAAGCTTCATAAAATACCTCTGCTTCTTGCTATAACTTCAGTCTTATTTTACTTTTCTTTTGCTTATGATTTAGTTAGAACAGACTATGTCAAACTCATTGGTTTATATACTGGATTATTTTTTCTGTTTTATAAACTTGTTCAAATTTCAAAACACAATTTAAAATTACTCACGTGGATTGCTTTTGGTTTCAGAGCTGTTTTCATTTTGGCTATACCTAACTTATCACAAGATTTCTATAGGTTTATTTGGGATGGTCGTATAATTCTAGAAGGCTTTAATCCCTATCTCTATACACCAGAATCTTTTATCGCTCATAATGAATTTCCAGTAGCTCAAGCTCAGGAATTATATACTGGAATGGGGTCTTTAAGCGCAAGTCATTTTACCAACTATCCTCCTTTAAATCAATTGTGTTTTGTGATTGCTGGACTATTTGCTGGGAAAAGCATTTTAGGTTCTGCTATTGTGCTAAGACTCATTATTATTGCTGCTGATTTTGGGACGTTTTACTTTGGAAAAAAACTATTAGAAAAACTAAAATTGCCTAGTCATAACATCTTTTGGTATATCTTGAATCCGTTTATTATTATTGAACTTACAGGAAATTTGCACTTTGAAGGTGTGATGATCTTCTTCTTAGTTTTGAGTTTGTATTTGCTGTATTCTGGCAAATGGAAACTTGCTGCCGTTGTGTTTGCTTGCTCTGTATCTATTAAGTTAATTCCATTGTTGTTTTTGCCATTATTTTGGCAGTGGTTTACGAAAAGGGACGTCATTGCGAGCAAAGTGAAGCAATCTGTTCAAAATTATGAGATTGTCACGTCGCGAGCTCCTCGGAATGACAAAAAGTGGATTTCTGCTGGAGTTTATCTTGAACTAAGACGAAACGCGGGAATGACAAAATTGATTGGTTTTTACCTAATTGTTATTGCAATGACCATGGTGTTATTTCTTCCGTTTTATTCATCGCAATTCGTGAGTAACTATTCTGAAACGGTTGGTTTATGGTTTCAGAATTTTGAGTTTAATGCAAGTTTGTATTATATAGCTAGAGAGGTTGGTTATTTGTTTAGAGGATATAATGAAATAGCCATTATTGGAAAGTATACTGCTGTTATAGTTTTTTTGTTTGTTGTTGGAATTGCTTTCTTCCGAAAGAGCATATCCATGATTCAGCTTATCACTGCAATGCTTTTTGCCTTATCGTTTTATTACTTTACAGCAACCACAGTACATCCTTGGTACATTGCAACACTTCTGGTATTTTCCATATTTACCAAATATAAATTTCCTTTGGTTTGGAGTTTTGTAATAATTTTAAGCTACTTAGCTTATGGCAATAATGACACTGTTGAAAACCTTTGGGTTATTGCTTTAGAATATCTTATAGTCTATAGCATTTTTATTTGGGAAGTTTTTATAAAAAAAGCCAACTCAAAAGAGCTGGCTTATAGGTAGTGTTTAATAAGGTTAAAGTTTTGTAAGACCTATAATGATAAGGGTTTCAATATCCTCTTCATAACCATCTTCATCTTTTATGGTTTCCTTTTTTGTTTTATAAGTAACCGTAAACTTAGTTCCTATTAAGTCATCAGAATCTAAGTTATAGGCCTCTAAAGCTTTAGCATCTACTTGATGAAACGTCATGGTATATTCATCACCATCTTCGTCTATTCCTATAAAATTATAACCATAGTCTTCTTTACCATCAAAAGTTCCTTCAAAAGTTTCAGTATCTTGTAACGCTTTTATAGAGGTTAATAAAAGAAAAGACATGAATAAAACACTAACAATTGTAATTGATTTTGCTTTCATTTTAATTAAAAATTAATGTTGAAAATTATTTTATTTTCTTCGGAAATTTACCACCTCAAGTCCGAAAATCGCTTTTAGTAAGCTTACTTCATGAAGTTACGCGTGGTCTTATATCTTTTTAATATATACGATTTTAAAGTGCTGCTAGATTACACAAATTTTAAAATAAACATATCAACAACTTCTATAACAATTAGTATAATTATAATCCATTCTAATCTGCTACTTTCCTTATGATCCATGATATCTTTAAAAAGATCTAGATTTTCTTTTATAATATCTATACGATCGTGAATAAGTTGGTAACGGTCCTTAAGATCGAAGGTGTTTTTCAGTTCAGAATTTAAGCGATTTAGTTGCTCATCTTCCCAAGTACTATCTGGCGAATCAAAAATATATAGGTTTTCAGAAATCTTGTTCTTAATGTTTAACACTTTGCCAATAAAACGTTTTAGTTTGTTTCCTGAAATGTCAAGTTTCCCTTTGTTTTCAAGGTATGTTGTATGTACATTGGTTTCTACCAACAACGATTCAGTAATTTCCGCATAACGATTTAATGCAACAGATTGTGATGCGTTGAGCATTACCAAACGAATCATTTCAGAGTTTAGTTCTGGCAAAACCACGTCTTCAAACTGGACTTTTAAAGTATTTTCTTCAACCAAAACGCTAATGGCTTCTGAAGATTTTTCAGATAAATATTCATCGCAGAAAGGTTTAATTTGTTCAAACACCTCATCAATTTCATCATTGGTCATGTTAAAAAAACTCACCATGCCATAATGAAAAATATAAACAAATTTATTTTTTGAATTGGCATAAAACAGTTCGTCACTATCTTGAAACAGTAATTGCCATTGCAATTGCTGTTTACTTGTTTTAATATTGATAGTGTTGGCTACATTATATGCAACAACAGTGTACATCTAAGGTTTAAACATCTGATTAGGTTCTTTAAAGCTCTTAAACTCCAACATGTAATCGTTTGGGTCTTTCACAAAAAAGGATTGGTGTTCTCCATTTTTATCTTTTAAGAATGTTGTTTGCGCAACAACTTCAAGATTTTGTTCATTAAGTTTAGCGTATATTTTTCTCCAAGTATCGATATCTACGATGACGCCAAAATGGAACGAAGGCAAAATTTTTCCTTCAAATACATAATTTGGACTGTTAAAGTTAAACTTGGCAGCCTTAATGAATGTTAATTGATGATCAAACAAATTAACATCTACCCAATTTTGTGATGAGCGTCCTAAAGATGCTCCAATGGTATTTACATAAAAATTTTTTGTGTCCTTTACACTTAAACATGGTAATGACATGTGAAATGAAGTTTTCATAGGCTAAACTATAAAGGTTTTAAGCTCTCTATTCTATAGATTAAAAAATCATCGTCTGTATCGTCAAACACTTCAACAAATAAAACTCCAAATTTTTTATTGATAAGGGTTTTATCATTTTTTAAGTCGTATTGCTTCAACACACGTGGATGCACTTCTTCAAAAACCATGTCTTCTCCATTGTCAAACAAAAAGGTATAATAACCGTTTTCGTAAGATTTAAAAACAGCTGTTTCCATAATGTTTCAATGTTAATCGAAATCGTCTGGTTCTTCTGATGGTTCAATTTCACCATCTATATCTGGATCTTGAACTGCATCTGGATCATCATCGTCAAAATCTTCATAATCATCTTCATCATAATTTTCCATGGTTTTCACCAATTTGGTGCTCACTTTTACCAAATATTTGGTGTCTTCTGTATCAACTTGTACAGCTTCTACCAATTCATTTTTAGCATTTCTGAAAGTAATGATATGATCTTCATCATAACCATCAGGATATTTTTCTACCAACAAGCCCAATATTTCTGGTGTTAGCTTTTTAAAATCAACGATAACACGTTTTTTATTGTCGTTTCTATTTTTCATTTTTTTAGTTTGAAAACAAATTATGATTTACATGCCTAAAAGATAAGCAAAAATTAAAGGCGCAACTATCGTTGCATCACTTTCTATAATAAATTTTGGTGTATTGATATCTAATTTCCCCCACGTGATCTTTTCATTTGGCACAGCACCAGAGTAAGAACCATAACTTGTGGTTGAATCACTTATTTGACAGAAATAACTCCAGAATGGTGTATCTGTGCGTTCCATGTCTTGGTATAACATTGGCACGACGCATATTGGAAAATCTCCTGCAATTCCGCCTCCTATTTGGAAAAAACCAATGCCTTTTTGAGAATTATCTGTGTACCAATCGGCTAAAAAGGTCATGTATTCAATACCAGATTTCATGGTACTTGCTTTGAGTTCTCCCTTAAGCACATAGCTAGCAAAGATGTTTCCCATGGTACTGTCTTCCCAACCTGGGCATACAATTGGCAGATTTTTTTCGGCAGCTGCATACATCCAAGAGTCTTTTATGTCAATTTCATAATATTGCTCCAATACTCCAGACAACAACATTTTGTACATATATTCATGTGGCAAATAGCGTTCGCCTTTAGCTTCAGCTTCTTTCCAGATATCAAAAATATGTGCTTGTAATCGCCTAAATGCTTCATGCTCTGGAATACAAGTATCAGTAACTCTATTTAATCCTTTTTCTAGTAAATCCCATTCTTCCTGAGGAGTTAAATCACGATAATTTGGCACACGTTTGTAATGCGAATGTGCCACCAAATTCATGATGTCTTCTTCAAGGTTTGCTCCTGTACAAGAAATGATATGCACTTTGTCCTGACGAATCATTTCGGCAAAACTTTTACCCAATTCTGCAGTACTCATAGCACCAGCAAGTGATACTAGCATTTTTGCGCCAGATTCTAGTTGTGCTTCATAACCTTTTGCTGCATCAACCAAGGCTGCTGCATTAAAGTGTAAATAGTGCTTTTGAATAAATTGAGAAATTGGTCCTTTAGTAATCATCGTCGTCGTTAAATTTTGAGTTGTTACTTTTATTTACGTATGAACTGTCAAAAGAGTTGTCATAATCATCTTCTGCTTCTTCATCTTGAAATTTATAACTTAACATTTTATAATACAATTTTGCAGCAAGAAAATCTGAAGATTTTTCTTTAGGGTTTGGACAAAGTTCTACAATATCAAAACCTACCACATTTTTTTCTTCAAATACTTGCTTTAAAAACTCTAGTGTTTCGTACCATAATAACCCTCCTGGTTCGGGAGTTCCTGTACTTGGTAAAATTGAAGGATCAAAAGCATCCAGATCAATGGTAATAAACACGTTATCTGTCATTTGGTCTATAGCTGAATCCATCCAATTATCGTCAACAGCCATATCATGAGCAAAATACGTTTTCTCTTCATCCATAACGGTTTTCTCAATAATATCCATTGAACGAATTCCAACTTGTATTAAATTGGTTGTTTGGCTTGCTTCGTACACAGCACAAGCATGGTTGCATTTAGAACCTTCGTAACTTTTGCGTAAATCTGCATGAGCATCAAGTTGCAAAACTGTTAGACTAGGGAACATTTCGTTAAAAGCACGAATGGTACCAATAGAAATAGAGTGTTCTCCTCCAAAAATGGTTACAAATTTGTTCTTTTTAATGTACTTTTTAGTAACCTCATGTACAGCATCTACCATTGCTTCAGGTGAACTGTTTTCTGTGACAGCATCTGCTAAATACACACCTTGCTTGTAAACTTCGGTGTCAGTCTCAATATCATACAATTCCATGTTTTCTGACGCATTTAAAAATGCTTCTGGACCTTTATCAGCTCCTTTTTGCCATGTACTTGTACCATCGTAAGGTACAGGAATCAATACGATTTTTGCTTGTTCTAATTTTGCACGCTCTTCTGGAATTCCAGCGTAGGTTTTAGTTTTCATAACCTAAAATTTTAAGTAAGTCTTCACTTTTTTGTTGTTCACTAAATAATTTTGTTGAGATGTTTCCGTCTTCATCTCGATCAATTAATATATGTTTTGGTGACGGAATTAAACAGTGTTGCAAACCTCCAAATCCTCCAATGGTTTCTTGGTAAGCTCCAGTATTAAAGAAGCCTATATATAATGGCTTGTCTTTGTTATATTTTGGCAAATAAATAGCGTTCATGTGCTGTTCGCTATTGTAATAATCATCGCTATCACAAGTGAGTCCGCCAAGTAAAACACGTTCGTATGTGTCATTCCATCGATTTATTGGCAACATGATAAAACGTTTGTTAATGGCCCAAGTATCAGGAAGTGTAGTGATAAATGATGAGTTAATCATGTTCCACTTTTCACGATCGTTTTGTTGTTTTTGGTATAAGATTTCGTAAACAGCTCCACCGCTTTCACCAACGGTAAAACTTCCAAATTCAGTAAAAATATTTGGTACATCAACCCCTTCTTCTTCACAAGTAACCTGTATTTGATTTACGATTTCATCAACTAAATATTCATAATCAAAATCAAAAACCAACGAGTTTTTTATTGGAAACCCTCCTCCAATATTTAAGCTGTCTAAAGTTGGACAAATCTTTTTAAGGCTTGTGTAAACCTTAAGGCATTTTAGTAATTCATTCCAATAATAAGCATTATCTCTAATGCCTGTATTTATAAAAAAGTGCAACATCTTTAGTTTTACTTTCTTATTGTTTTTAATTTGATTTTTGTAGAAAGGAACAATATTTTTATAGCCAATGCCCAATCGGGAAGTATAAAACTCAAATTTTGGTTCTTCTTCTGATGCAATGCGAATCCCAATATTAAATTTGCCTTTTATTTCTTCTGAAAGCAAATCAATTTCTTCATAATTATCTATTATTGGAATAGCGTTTTTGTGGCCATTATTTATTAATCTAGCAATATTTGTGACATATTGCGCTCTTTTAAACCCATTACTAATAACATATGTGTCGTCATTTATTTTCCCTTCTTTTTTAAGGTTTTCAACAATATCAATGTCAAAAGCCGAAGACGTTTCAATATGAATATCATTTTTTAAAGCTTCATGTAACACATGCTTAAAATGCGAACTTTTAGTACAATAGCAATAGTTATATTTTCCTTTATAGCTATGCTTTTCAATGGCTGTATTAAACCAATTTTTAGCACGTTGTATATTGTTTGATATTTGCGGTAAATAGGTGAATTTTAAAGGTGCTCCATACTCTTCAACCAACTGCATGAGGTCTACATCATGAAAGCGAAGTTTATTGTCGGTGAGTTTAAATTCATCTTGTGGGAAATCGAAAGTTTGACTGATTAAATCAATGTATTTAGTATTCATTCTTTATTTTAAAACTATTATTTATTTTGAGATTAAAAACTTGAACCTAATAGGTTTCAATATAGTAAATAATGAATGGAAATCAAACTTGAATTGGATTTTGTGTAGTAGGCACAAAACCAAAGTTATGCTGGCTTGCAGCGATAGGGAAAACGGAAGTTAGCTCTAAAATTCGGCTTCTTAAACGATAAGCTGCTTTTGAATATGACTTCCTAATTTTCAAAAGCCCGAACATAAAAACAGGTTTCAATTTGTTCAGCTAATTACAGTACAAATGAAAAACAAAATTTTTAATTACAAAGATTTTTCAAGAAATATTTACGTTTTTTTGACTTTACAAGAAAAAAAGTCGAATTTCGTTTAACGTCTAATATAAAACATTAAAACGTTAGATATTATAACATTGCCAGTAATATAATGACACAGCAATTAAACGAAATATTAGAACTGAAACGATATGACGATTTCTTTTCAAGTTTACCGAAAATAATATCGGAATTAAATGAAAAGGAACGACAAGAATTGCTCGTGGACATAATTGATTTCCATTATGACCGAAAATTCCAATCGGACTTTAAAAAAGCGTTTGACTTAATTATCGGCTCAAAACTGAATCTAAATTTTAATATCGAACATTGGGCACCGACTTTTTTGTCATTGGTAATCCTGCGAACACCTTCAATTGAACTCTTTGAATATTTTGTTAGTAAAGGTGCAGACATCAATTTTATTGGAGATACTCTGGCGTTTGAAGAAGAAGAAAATTTAAAGTATGAAAAAAAGCATCTACTTTTTGGTCAATATCAAACTTGTTTGGACTTTGCTCAAATTAAACTTGACGACCTTTTAACAGTCGACTATAATTATGATGTTCCCGATAAAAAAATAGACAACGATTGGAGAGAAGTACTTGATGAAGATGGAGAAGTAAAATTAGGGATAAGAGAATATCTTTATTTACACGAACAATCTGAATATCTTTATGACTTGGTAAAAACAGATAAACTTAAAGACCATATAATTTACATTGGAGGAAAAACCTACGATGAATTGAATAATAAGAAAGATACTACTGCCAACAATGCCTATAAGTAATTGCAGTTCTCGCCTACTTCTGAAAATCCTCTAAAAATGAAACCCAAACGTCCCAGTCACACCAAATTTTCTGGCATCAGGAGTGTCTAAATAATTACCTCTAAAATTAAAATCCAGTCTGAATACCTTAAAAATATTACCAACACCTAAGCTGTATTCGTAGTACATTTCTTTATTTGGTGCATTGTAAATAAGCCCAGAAGCATTAAG
>JAGQYS010000031.1:30860-31440 GCA_020435965.1 Flavobacteriaceae bacterium
CATAAAAATCGAGCTGTGAAAAGGTGTTGTAAATAGAAAAGTATGATTGGTTTCCTGGCACAACACTTAACAATCCTAGAGGCACTTCGCCATAAGTTTTACCAACCTCAATGGTGGAGTACAAACGACCAAAGCCTCCAATTTGCCAAGGTTGTAAATAGGACATTTGTACTTTGGTATAGTCAAAATCACTATTTAATACACTTTTATCGCCAAAACTTATTTGTGCAAACAATCGTGAATAATCGTCATTGGCATCATAGCGTTCTACTCCAAAACCTGTCATTTTTCGGCCTGGAAAATAGGACATGGAAAAGGTGGTTTCAAATTGTTTGACTTCTGAGGCTATTCCTGAAGATGATTCGTCATCATAATAGTCTAAGCTAAAAGTTTCTGAAGCAGATTCTAGAGTTCTGTAATTGGCGCCAAGTCTTAAAATAAAATTTCGCCAAGGCTCCATTTCAACAGCAAAACTGGTTAAGTTTATTGAGGTTAATTTATCATTGGTTCCAGTGCCAACCAATGAAGACGATGCCAAGCTTCTGCCCAAAACATCTGTTGATGTGGTTAAACTTGCTCC
>JAGQYS010000032.1 GCA_020435965.1 Flavobacteriaceae bacterium
TTAATAGTGATGATGGTGAAATGTCTAGACGTTTAAATCAAGAAGCTGCTAAAACCGTTAAATATGGAGGAGTAAGCGAAGAAGAAGCTTGGAAAATGGTAACATTAAATCCTGCTAAATTATTGCATATTGATGACAGAGTTGGAAGCATTAAAGTAGGTAAAGATGCAGATATTGTATTATGGAGCGATCATCCTTTATCAGTTTATGCTAAAGCAGAAAAAACTATGATTGAAGGTGCTACTTACTTTGATATTGAAAAAGATAAGCAAATGCGAACCAAAATAAAGCAAGAACGTAATGACCTTATGGCAATGATGTTGCAAGAAAAAAACAAAGGCATTAAAACGCAACCTATAAAAGCAGAAGACAAGCAACAACTTCATTGTGATTCAATGGACTAAAAAGATAAATTATGAGACACATAAAATATATATACTCAGTTTTAATGTTATGTTGCACCATCTCGTTTGCGCAACAAACACCTGCTGATAAACAAACAGGAGCTATTTCCATTACAGGAGCAACCATTCATGTTGGTGATGGCACAGTGATAGAAAATGGTACAGTAGTATTTGAAAATGGAAAAATTCAAGCCGTTGGAAATTCTGGCACTGCTACAAAAGGAACCGTTATTAACGCTTCAGGTAAGCATATTTATCCAGGATTTATTGGAGCCAATACTAATTTAGGACTTGTTGAAGTTGATGCTGTAAATGCAAGTGACGATCAAGCTGAAATGGGAAGTATGATTCCGCATGTACGTAGTTTAATTGCTTACAATGCAGAATCCAAAGTCGTTGAGTCCATGAGACCAAATGGTATCTTAACTGCTCAGGTTTCTCCAAATGGAGGCACTTTTTCAGGTACATCCTCCATAATGCAATTAGATGCTTGGAACTGGCAAGATGCTGCTTTAAAAGCTGATGATGGGATTCATTTAAATTGGCCAAGTAGCTTTTCACGTGGTCGTTGGTGGCTTGGTGAACCAAGAGGCTTAAGACCAAACGACAACTACGCAAAACAAGTTGACGAAGTTGTAAGTTTTGTAAAAGAAAGTAAAGCTTATTTAAACGGAAAACGTACAACAAAAAACTTGCCTTATGAAGCCATGGAAGGTTTATTTAATGGGAAGCAAAAACTTTACGTACACGTTGATGATGAGAAAGGCATTACTGATGCTGTAACGTTTGCTCGTGACAATGGCATACAAATGGTTGTAGTTGGAGGCTATCAAGCACATGCTGTTACAGGTTTATTAAAGAACAACAATGTTCCTGTGTTAATAGATCATACACACAGCTTGCCTGCTATTGCAGACCATGATTACGATTTACCTTATAAAAACCCTAAGCTGTTAGCAGATGCTGGAGTTTTAGTTGGTATCCACACAGGAAACAACTCCAACTTCCAAACACGTAACTTACCTTTTTACGCTGGACAAGTTGTTGGACAAGGGATGAGCAAAGAAGATGCTTTAAAACTAATAACGTCTAACATTGCAAAAATATTAGGTGTTGACGACCAATTAGGAACCATTACTGTTGGTAAAAATGCTACGTTATTTGTTAGCGAGGGCGATGCTTTAGATATGAGAGGCAACCAACTTACCCATGCCTTTATTGATGGTAGAGCCATTAGTTTAGAAACACACCAAACCGAGCTTTGGCAACGTTACAAAAACAAGTATGAAGGAAACTAATAGTTTCTTTTGAGATAAAAAAAGCGAGCCAAATGGCTCGCTTTTTTTATTGTTTGTCATTACTGCGAAAGCAGGAATCTATATTTATTGGCTACAATTACCATCTATTATATCTTGAACCGTTGGGTTGTAGGAATTTTGTTGTATTCTAATAAGATTAGGGTTAAAAGTGCCATTAGAAAACAAGTTCTGTAATGCACAAAAATCGGAAAGATTGGGTTGTGGAATAACACCAATATGTGTATTAAAAACTCCAATATCTATTCCTATATAATAATTAGATGTGAATGTACTCGCTAAATTTTCTAAACCATCTAAGCTTTCTAATGATGGATTACTTACTATTACTAATCCATTAGTTTCTTGTAAATTATTCAATCCATTCAAATTAATTAATGAATTATTTTCCTCTATATGTAATTCTTGAAAATAGCCTTCTGCACCTCCTATACTGATTAGATTTTCTAAACCAGATAAGTCTATTAAAGCATTACAAGAATGAACATAAAGTCCACCTAATTTTGTTATGTTTTGAAAACCATTTAAACTAGTAAGATTATTTGCGTGAATTCTGATTCGACCAGGATAAACCTCAGTGAGACTACTTAATGGTGTGAGATCAATAATATCATCATCTAGCCCTCTTTCACTAATTTGTAACCTTCCCTCAATTTTAGTATAACACATTGCTCCAAACTCATCAACCTCTTGTTGAGTAGATAAAAATACATTACCTACATAAGTGCCATTGTCACAGGTTTGCTCTTCTGGTTGAGTAACGCTTTCGTTTTCACAGCTAACTATTAAAAGCACTACTAGAAATAAAAATGTAATTTTTTTCATGGTTATTGTTTTTAAATTATTGACTGCAATTACCATCTATAATATCTTGAACGGTTGGGTTAAAAGCGTTGTTATCAATCAAAACCAAATCTGAACCACCATTGGAAAATAAATTTGTCAATCCACAAAAATCTGTAAGTGCTGCATTACCTTCATAGTAAACATCATCTTCATGTGTGCCAATAAAAACTGAACCATAAATATCATTTATATTAGACAAAGCTTCTAAGTTGGTCAACAAATCGTTTCCTTGTATTGAAATTCCAATATAATCAAAAACTGTAAAATCAGGTGAGCCTATTGATACTATATTGTGCAAACCATCTAAGCTTTCCAAGGCATCATTATTTAAGATTACAATTGCTGAAAACCCAGGATGATAATGTATTTGAGTTAATCCTTCAAGACCACTTAAACTTGCTAAACGATCATTTCTACTAATAATTACACCTGCTGTTTTAGTAATATTATGTAAACCTTCTAAATTTGTTAAGTTAGGGTTTTTTACAACCCAAATTTCAGACAATTGGTTTCTATCTGGATTAGAATTATAAACTTCAGTAAGGTTATTTAAATATGAAAGGTCATGAATATCTGAATCTTCATTAGTTCCCTTACCTATATATAATTTTCCATCAATTTTTGTATAGCACATAGCTCCAAAGTCTTCAACCTCTTGTTGCGTGGTTAATATTACATCACCTACAAAAGTTCCATTATCACAAGCTTGGCCTTCTGGTTGTGTAACACTTTCGTTAGTACAGTTAAAAATTAGAAGAAAAGCGTTGAATAATAATAATTTAGTCTTCATACAGTTAGCTTTTATACTATAGACTAAATATTTGTAAAAGGTTGCGTGGTTTGAAATAGAAAAACAGTATTTTTTTGGCATAGTGTAATGGTTTGGTTATTTTAAATATACCACAAAAACCATTCCGATTTAACTTTTTCTTAACTTTTTTGTAAAAAAAGACTACTTCACTATCATTGTGCTATCAGGTACTTTAAACATGTCTTCTTGAGGCAGTTCTTTTGAAAGTTTTACATTTAGAAAGTTTACATTGTTTCTAAAAGTAGTTGGCATACTGTTTTCGTAGTTATACCACGATAAGGTTTTTGGCAACAAAAGTCCATTAACCTCTTGCCAATCGCCATACTTTATAAAATGAAATTCTTTACTTTTTTCTTTAGAGAAATAAGTAACTGTATAACCTAACCATTCCATTTTGAAGGTTTCCGGATTGTAATACAAAATGTATTCGTCTTCTGGAGACTCTCCTACTCCTACTTCGTAAGAAATTGAAACACCATAATAGGTTTCTCCTTCAAATTCTAGAGGCTCAGCTTCTGCGTAATGTATACCATCATCACCCAACACAAAAGGCATAGCATAAAAATAAAACATCAAATTATAGTAAAATTTTGGATTGGATTTATAGGTAACAGTATCCAGATTCTTCAACCAAACATTATCACCATCAAAACCTAATAAGTGATGCTCAGAAGCAATTAATGATTTTCTACTTTTTAAAACAACATCATATATATCATTAGCTTCAGGTTTTTCAATTTCATAATATAAATGCTCCATTGTATTCCAAGCATCAATGCCTCCATGAGCATCAAACATTTTTGAGATAGTTTCTGGATAAATACTTGTCGTTATATTTAATTCAGCATTTTTGTAATCTTCGGAGCTTTGCTCTTGCTTACAAGCGATTAATGATATTAAACAGAAAATAGTAAGTACGATTCTTTTCATTTTTTAAGGTTTTAGTTGAAAGCTTTGTCGTTAACTAAGGTACTTAATTACTTTTATTATTTACTTTTGTGCTTCTATGGTAAATATGATTTCTAGCATTCAAAATCCGTTGATAAAATCCTTATTTCAACTCAAGGAAAAATCCAGAGCACGCAGAAGTTCTGGACAATTTTTAATTGAAGGACAACGCGAAATTAGCTTAGCCATAAAAGGTAATTACGAAATAGAAACCATTTTGTTTTACCCTGAACTTTTTTCGGCTGAACAACTTAACAATTTAATTGATAAACAAATTAACACGATAGAAATTTCGAAAGAAGTCTATCAAAAACTAGCTCATCGTGAAACAACTGAAGGAGTTTTGGCAGTTGCTAAAGTAAAATCTTTAAACTTAAACGAGCTTAACTTAAAAAACAAAAACCCATTAATTTTAGTTGCCGAAGCTCCTGAAAAACCTGGAAATATTGGCGCTTTATTGCGTACAGCAGATGCCGCTAATGTAGATGCAGTAATCATTGCAAACCCAAAAACCGATTTGTACAACCCAAACATTATTCGCTCTAGTGTTGGCTGTGTATTTACCAATCAAATGGCAACAGGTTCAACGACCGAAATAATAACGTTTTTAAAGGAACTGAACATAACCATTTATTGTGCGGAATTGAAAGCTTCAGTCAATTACCACACACAAGATTACACGAAACCGACAGCCATTGTTGTAGGCACTGAAGCCACAGGATTAAGTGATGAGTGGCTACAACATGCAACCCAAAATATTATCATTCCAATGCAAGGTGAAATTGACTCCATGAACGTTTCAGTTGCAGCTGGAATTTTGATTTTTGAGGCAAAAAGACAACGTGATTTTCAATAAGCAATGAATGTCAGTCTGAGCGCAGTCGAAGACCTTTAATACCTAAAATAAAAAATGTTCATCTATTATGTTTACATACTAAAATGTTCAGACCATTCTTATTATACAGGAATTACAAACGACATGGATAAAAGGTTTGTTGAGCATAAATCAGGCAAATATCCAGATTGCTACACATTTCATAAAAGGCCTTTAGAATTAAAGTATTATGAAACTTTTAATGACGTTTACAAGCAATTTATTTTGAAAAGAAGGTCAAAAAATGGACAAGAGCTAAAAAAGAAGCTTTAATTAATGGAAATTTTGATATGCTTCAAATACTAGCTGAATGTAGAAATGCAACTCACCATAAATACTTTGGTAAATAAGCACTTCGACTGCGCTCAGTGTGACAAATACTTTTTATTTTAGCCACATAACAAAATTTAAATGACAAGCACCACTCTTTTTTACATCATCATAGGAATCATCATCATCAATTTTATTATTGATAAAGTATTAGGCACACTTAACGCCAAACACTTTAACGATGCATTGCCTCCAGAATTACAAGATGTGTATGATGAAGACGAATACAAAAAATCACAAGCTTACAAAGCAACTAATCATCGATTCTCCAATATCACTTCAACATTTTCATTAATAATTACTTTGTTGTTTTTCTATGTTGATGGTTTTGAATTTGTTGATGATATGGCTAGAAGCTATAGTTCAAATAGCATAGTTATTGCATTAATTTTCTTTGGAATCATCATGTTTGCAAGCGATATCATTACATTACCATTTTCGTACTATAAAACCTTCGTTATTGAAGAAAGGTTTGGTTTCAACAAAACAACACTAAAAACTTTCATACTAGATAAAATAAAAGGTTGGCTCATGATGATTGTTATTGGTGGTGGAATTCTAGCTTTGATTATTTGGTTTTATAAAGCCACAGGAAACCATTTTTGGTTATATGCTTGGTTTCTAGTAACTACCTTTTCTGTGTTTATGAATATGTTTTATTCAAAATTGATTGTCCCACTTTTCAACAAACAAACACCTCTTGAAGAAGGCGAATTGCGCAACAAAATAGCAGACTATGCAAAAACTGTTGGCTTTAAACTCAATAAAATTTTCGTAATTGATGGTTCAAAACGAAGCACTAAGGCCAATGCTTATTTTTCGGGATTTGGTAGCGAAAAACGCGTCACTCTTTACGACACCTTGATTAAAGATTTAGACGATGAAGAAATAGTTGCTGTTCTCGCTCATGAAGTTGGTCACTACAAGCGCAAGCACATTATTTTTAACCTCTTTGCCTCTATCCTATTGACAGGATTAACCCTTTATATTCTCTCGCTTTTCATTTCAAATCCATTACTGTCAAATGCCTTAGGTGTTAACATACCAAGTTTTCACATTGGTTTAATTGCCTTTGGATTATTATACAGTCCTATTAGTGAAATCACAGGTTTAATCATGAATGTGATGTCACGTAAATTTGAATATCAAGCCGATAATTATGCAAAAGACACCTATGCTGGAGAACCACTAATTACATCGCTTAAAAAATTATCCAAGAACAGTTTAAGCAATTTAACACCTCATCCAGCTTATGTATTTATGCATTATTCTCATCCAACCTTATTGGAACGTATTAAGAATTTGAGGTCGTAAAAGAAAATACTATATTAGACACTTATTTTTTAAAATGAGTGAATTAAACCACAAAAGCAAACCTTGGTACAAACGCATTCCGCATGCTGTTACCATGTTGTTTGGAATCATTGTTTTAGTTACAATTCTTACTTACATTCTACCAGCTGGAACCTATGAACGTATTTTAGTTGATGGTAGAAATGTTGTAGTTCCGGATTCGTACAAAGTAATTCCTTCTACACCAATTGGAATATTGGATATGTTTAAGGCCATTCCTCTTGGGTTTAAAGCCGCTTCTGAAATTATTTTTATTGTACTAGCAGGAGCCATAATGTTTGGTTTTATGGAAAAATCCAAAGCGGTTGAAAACTCTGTTGGAACCCTTGTAAAACGATTAGGATTAAAAAACAAGAATCTCATTATAGTCATCATGACCTTTATCTATGGTTTACTTGGTGTTGCTGTTGGCTATGAAAACAATATTGCAATGGTACCAATTGCTGCTGTATTAAGTTTGGCTCTTGGAGGCGACCTAATATTAGCAGCAGGAATTTCAGTTGGTGCAATGACTATTGGTTTTGGGCTTTCTCCTATCAATCCTTATACTGTTGGAACAGGTCATAAAATAGCTGAACTACCAATGTTTTCTGGTGCTTTATTAAGAAGTGTATTGTGTTTTTCAGCGTTAAGTATTATGGCTTATTACAATGTTAGATATTTTAAGAAAATATCATTAAACCCTGAAAAAAGTTTAGGCAATGGTCTGGATGTAAGCGGATTATCATTGTCAAAACCCATTCAAGATTATAGAGTTTCTGGAAATAATTGGATGGTCATTTCCATATTTATCATTGGTCTTTTAGTTATTCTTTATGGTGTTTTTAACCTTAAATGGTATATCAATGAGCTCTCAGCAGTTTTTTTAATGGTTGCTGTGCTTTGTGGTATTGTATCCAGAATGAATGCAACAACCATGAGTGAAACCGTTTTAAAAGCTGTTTCTGTAGCTGCTCCTGGAGCCTTTATGGTTGGTTATGCAACTTCAATTAAAGTGCTCATGGAAATGGGAAATATTGGCGACACGATTTCCTATAACTTATCTGTGATGCTACAAGATTTACCATTATATGCTTCCGCTATAAGCATGTCTGTTTCCCAAACCATTATCAACTTTTTTATTCCATCAGGAAGTGGTCAAGCCTTAGCAACCTTGCCTGTGATGCTTCCTTTGGGAGAATCACTCGGATTAACGAGACAAATTACCATTTTAGCCTTTCAAATTGGTGATGGAATTTCTAACTTAATAAATCCAACACTTGGAGGACTTATCGCCATGTTAAGCATGTGTAGAGTTCCTATTGATAGATGGATCAGATTTATTTTTCCAGTTCTAATTACCATATTAGGCATCGCATTTATAACACTAATTATTGCAGTAGCAACAAACTATAGTTAATATGACAGTAGAAAATATTTTAGCAAAACTTGTATCCTTTCCAGTTCTTGGTGGCGAAAGTAACTTGAGCATTATTCATTGGATTAAAGAGTACATTGAATCTCATGGAATTACCACAACTCTAGTTCCTAATAAAGAAGGCAACAAAGCATCATTGCATTGCAGAATTGGTCCTGCTGTTGATGGTGGAGTGATTCTCTCTGGTCATACAGACGTAGTTCCTGTTGAAGGTCAAGAGTGGACTACCAATCCTTTTGAGCTTACTGATAAAGGCGATGGTAAACTTTACGGAAGAGGTTCTTGTGACATGAAAGGCTTTGTAGCTTGTTGCTTAGCTGCGCTTCCTGATATGGTAAAAGCAAACTTAAAAAAACCCATCTATTTTGCGTTTTCTTATGACGAAGAAGTTGGCTGTTTAGCTGGACCAGAATTGGCAAGAGCCATTAATACAGACTATACAGAAACGCCTAAATACGCCATCATAGGCGAACCTTCTTTAATGGAACCCATTGTTGGGCAAAAAGGCATTTACATTCTGGAAACCTATGTCAATGGGTCTGCAGGACATAGCAGCAGAATCAAACAAGAAGTAAGTGCGATACATGAATCCATGCGACTCATTTTGTGGTTGGAAAATAGAATGAATAAACTCATTGAAGACAATCGATTAGACGACCGTTTTCATCCACCACATTCCTCCATACATGTTGGATTGGTGAATGGTGGCATTGCACCAAACGTGATTGCAGATAACGCTCATTTTTATTGGGATTTGAGATCCATTCCAATGGATGACACACAAACTATTGTAAATGAATTTGAAGCCTATTGCAGACAAAGAGAAGAAGAACTGCGACAAGTATTTCCAGGTTTTAAAATCGAGACTATTGAAAACCATCCTCCTGTTCCACCTCTTGACACCAAAGCGAATGATGATGTGGTAGATTTAGTAAAACGCATTTCAGGAAAATCAAAACTAAACACTGTAGCTTATGCAGCTGAAGCTGGGCAATTTGCCAATGAAGGCTTTCAAACAGCTATTTGTGGTCCAGGATCCATTGCTCAAGCCCATAGAGCCAATGAGTTTATTGCCAAAGAGGAGTTGGTAAAAGGCATGAAAATGATGGAAAAATTAATTGATGAATTGAGTGCTAACAGTTTTGAGTAAAATTTCAACTATTGATTTTGTAGCAAAAAACAGCTAACGCCTTATAAAAGCTGATATAAACAACTTGTACTGAGCTTTGTCGAAGCATTAAAAAAGTTCATATCAATGCATTGTGTTAGCGAAAAACAAAAATTAATTGATTTATCTTTTCCTCAATCTTCTTACTAACTCTTCTAATCCATTGACTTTAAGTTCGTAAACCGTCGCCAGCATCTCTCCTATTTGTCCTTTAGGAAAGCCTTTGTTTTTGTACCACACCACATAATATTCTGGTAAGTCTATCATGTACCTGCCTTCATATTTGCCATAAGGCATTTTGGTATTGGCGAGTTTGAGTAAAAACTGTTTACTTTGGTCTTGGTCTAACATTTATTTGTAGTAAGATAGCTTGTCTAATTGTAGTTTTATAAATTGTTGCCATTCCTTTTGCTTTTCAACATTTTGAGAATGGTTTGTTTCATTATCGTACTTTTGTTGCATTTGCCTAAGCTCATCATTTATAACATAGTGAATCCGTTCCATTTGGTCACTAATACGTAAATCAAACTTGGTTTGCGCAATGCGTTTTTTAAACTTGCGCGCATGAAGTTCGGTAATATCAAAATGCAAGCGTTCGTGGTCTAAAATAATTTGGTTAGCTTTTTCTTTTATATACCACGATTTATCTGGATAAAAATGCGCATCAACAAAGGCTGTATAATCTACCAATTGTGTTTCAGTCATTTTTGTAGAAAACCCAAAGGATAAACCAGAGGCTGTAACAGCCACAACAGTTGTGCCATCTGTTGGTTTTCCGCTAAAGTCTGTCCATTGCAATTGTAAATCATCACTCCAAGTCATGGAGCGATCTTGTTGCACCAAACTCAAACTGAATATACAAGCAATAAAAAGTTTATACATATATTAGAGTAACGACAGAATGCCTTGGTTTAGTGTGACTTTGAGGTTATTGCTTTACCTCAACAATTTTTAAGTCATCATACTTTACAATAAAAACCGCTTCGTTGTAATAGCCACCAAATAGTTTTTTGGAATAGCGAAATTTGTTTTCGACATACTGAGTTTCAATGCTGCTATCTGCGCCTTTATACAAGTTATCTGCACTTGACAAACGTAAAAGAACATCCATGGTTAAATCGAAACCACGTGTTGCATATCTGCTTGGTAGGCCACCATAAACACTTTTGTAACGTTTTACAAAGGAATTAGAGCGCTCAGAATCGTAATCTAAGTTATATGAAGGGTAATGAAACTTAAGGTTTGACAAGTCGAAGTTTGAAATATTTTCACCTTCAAACGCATCTTCTTTTTTAGTGGTCAACAACATGATTTCACGCTCTACTTCAATAGGTCTTTCTTTAGTGCCTTCAATGGAAATTCCGTTTAAGCTTTTAAGCATGCTTGACACGTTTGAAATAAAGCCTTCATTATTGGTTTCAAGAAATACATAATTACGCCCTTCTTTTAAAAACGGTTGAACATCATCACCCAAAATAAAAAAGCCTTCTTTACCATCTTTATTTTTTCTGGAGAAGATTAGTTTTGCATTGCCCAACTCTGATCTTAAGGTATTACTAATAGCTCTGTGAGATTCATCTGAAATGATAACAATGTTTTTTGGAGTGGAATCTTGCTTGACAAAATTTACTATTTTCTTAAGCAACAAATCATCAGATGGTATGGTTTGAAATACGTTATCGTACAGGTTTTCTGGAATTGTTAAAGGAGAAATCATTGGTACATTGTCTCTTTTTAACATGTTTGCAGCACGATCAAAATCTTTTGCTCTAAATGGACCAATAACTGCATCGTATTCTGAAAAATCGTTATCACTGATAATTGAAGATAATTTACTGGCACTTGCTTCAGTATCATAGACATCTAACTTTGTTGAAATCCCTAATTGCTTAGCCGAATCCAATGCCATCAACACACCTGAATGAAAATCTAATGAAATTGCAAGCAATCTATCATTTTTAACTGATTTTTTAACACCACTTAAAGAATCAAAATCAATACTTTTAAGCCTAAATGGTATCATAACAGCCAACCGCTTTTTATTAAAATTTGTAATTTCTTTTGCTAAGGTTGTTTTATTTACATCTTCTAAATCTATGTTGGTTGTTGCATCTAAAGGCACTTTTAAAATCATACCTAATTTGAGGCCGCCTTCTTTTAGCTCAGGATTTAATTGCTCCAATTGGTCTTGAGTCACACCTAATTTTCTGTTAAGTGTCATATAACCTTCACTCTTTAAAACTGTATAATAGCTGTAGTTTTCTTCAACAGTTTTTTCTTCATTACTTGCAATATTTGGTACATTTATTTCTTGTCCAGCTTGCAAATCTCCAGACATTTTTGGGTTTAAAGCTTCAAGTTCAGGAACAGAAATACCAAATTTGTAGGCAATTCGCCATTTACCTTCTTTTGGCAACACTTTGTACTTTTTAATAGTGTTTGCCAGTTTGCTAGTCGTTTTTACTTTGCTGTACTTAGGGATTTGGAGCTTGTCTCCTTTTCTAAGATTTTCCGAGTACAAACGTGTATTGTGTTTTTTTAATTCGTCTACAGAAATGTTATAAAGCTGAGCAATTCCGTAGAGTGTTTCTTTACGTTTTACTTTATGTGAGGTATAACCAACTAGCTGAACTTCTTCAACTTCAACTGGATTTTCTAAAAATTTAGATTCTGGAATAATTAAAACAGCATTAGGTTGTAAACTGGTTTTAGCATCTGGATTCAGTGCAAAAATATCAAAAGGAGTCACCATGTATTTTTTGGCAATGTCCTCGATAGTTTCTCCAACTTTTACTTTATGAGTTTTATAATTTTGAGCTAGTGCGCTGCTGCAAAATGCTAAAACAAAACTTAATGCTATTAAAAATTTTTTCATGCTTTATATTTAAAATATATACGTGACTAATGTCATTATAGATTTAGACACAAGCAAGTCACATATATTTTTATTCCCATTCAATGGTTGCTGGTGGCTTTGAGCTAATATCATATACTACTCTATTAACGCCTTTCACTTTATTTATTATATCGTTCGATGTTTTTTGTAAAAACTCATAAGGTAAATTTACCCAATCTGCTGTCATACCATCTGTACTTTCAACAGCTCTAAGAGCCACACATTTTTCATAAGTACGCTCATCTCCCATCACACCTACACTATTTACTGGAAGCAAAATCGCTCCTGCTTGCCATACTTTATCATACAAATCCCATTTTTTTAATCCGTTTATAAAGATAGCATCTACCTCTTGTAATATACGAACTTTTTCGGCTGTAATATCACCTAAAATTCTGATTGCCAATCCAGGACCAGGAAATGGATGTCTGCCTAATAGTTCAGCATCAATTCCTAAAGAAGCACCAACACGTCTTACCTCATCTTTAAACAAAGCTTTTAAAGGCTCAACCACTTTAAGTTTCATAAAATCAGGCAATCCACCAACATTGTGATGGCTTTTTATTGTCGCACTTGGTCCTCCTGTTGCCGAAACACTTTCAATAACGTCTGGATAAATAGTGCCTTGAGCTAACCATTTTACATCTTCTATTAAATGGGCTTCATCATCAAACACTTCAATGAACACACGACCTATAGCTTTACGCTTTTTCTCTGGGTCGCTCTCTCCTGCAAGTGCTTCCAAAAAGCGTGCCGAAGCGTCAACACCTTTAACATTAAGTCCCATGCCTTCATATTGTTTAAGCACACTTTCAAATTCATTTTTACGTAATAAACCATTATTCACAAAAACACAATACAAGTTTTTACCAATCGCTTTATGCAATAAAACTGCTGCTACTGAAGAATCCACACCTCCAGACAAACCAAGAACTACTTTATCATTTCCTAGCTTTTCTTTGAGTTCTTCAACGGTTTCCTCAACAAAAGCATTTGGTGTCCAATCTGGATTAACTCCAGCGATATGCACCAAAAAATTTTCCAATAATTGTTTTCCATCTGTGGAATGATATACTTCTGGATGAAACTGAATAGCAAAAGTTGTTTCTCCATTAATTTTATATGCAGCATTTTGCACATCATGCGTACTAGCTAATAATTCACCATTAGTTGGTAATTCCTTAATAGTATCACTATGGCTCATCCAAACTTGAGATCCTGTTGAAATACCTTTAAAAAAAACCTCTTCCTCTTTTACAAATGAGAGTTTTGCGCGACCATACTCTCGAGTATTTGAAGGCGCAACATTTCCACCTGAAAAATGTGCCAAATATTGTGCTCCATAGCAAACACCTAGCAAAGGTTTTTTACCTCTTATGTTTGAAAGATCAGGATGCAAAGCTTGGTCACCTCTAACCGAAAACGGACTTCCAGAGAGGATAACTGCTTTGTAATCGACTATATTTGCTGGAATTTTGTTGAATGGATGAATCTCGGAATAGATGTTGAGTTCCCTAACTCTACGTGCAATAAGCTGTGTGTATTGCGATCCGAAGTCTAAAATTAATACCTTGTCGTGTTGCATGTGCAAAAATAAAAATGATTTTTGATTTATGTTTTATGATTTTTAATTTTATTTCATAGTATCAAGAATCATTCTGATGTCTTCTTCAGTTGTATCAGGGTTTATGAAACAGAAACGAGAAACAGTTTCAAAAGCATCTCCATTTTTCCATTTGGTTGGTGTCACTAAGGCAAAACCTTTATTATGGTTTTCATAAGTCCAATGTGTATAATCTTCAGGTTTCCAACCAATTCTTCTGTAAAGTACACATGATAAACTTGGCTCTCTAACGAGTTCAACATTTGGATCTTCAGTTATCATTTTACCAGCAATTTGAGCTAGCTCAATGCCTCGTTCAACTGATTCTTTGTACTTGTCGGTGCCATGCGTTGCTAAAGAAAACCATAAAGGCAAGCCTCTTACACGACGTGTTAACTGTATTTGATAATCGGTTGGATTAAAACCATGTGCACCTTCATCTTTAAAGATATCGAGATATGAACCTTGTTGCGAATGTGCATTTTTAGCCAGTTCTGGCTTTTTGTAAATAACAGCTCCACAATCGTAAGGTGAAAACATCCATTTATGAGGATCTATAGTGATGCTGTCTGCACGTTCAATACCATTAAATAAATGACGAACTGAATCTGCAGCTAAAGCTCCACCACCATAAGCTGCATCTACATGGAACCAAATATTTTCTTTTTCACAAACCTCACCAATACCTTCTAAATCATCAATAATTCCAGCATTGGTTGTTCCTCCTGTAGCAACAACAGCAAACAATCTTTTTCGTTGATGAAAATTTAAATTATCAATGGTTTCACGAAGTGAAGCTCCTGTTAATTTTTCTTCGGTATCAACCAATAAAATATCTACATCTGCTACTTTTGCCATTGCTTTAATTGATGAATGTGCACCAATAGATGTGATGATCAAGCCTTTTTCTCTTTTGTAAGTTTCATCTTCTCGCCAATGTTCTCTAGCTGTAACTATAGCCGAAAGATTTGCGGCAGTTCCTCCACTTGTAAAGACTCCAAAAGCGCCTTCAGGCATCCCTGTTAAGGACACAATCCATTTCATGGCTTCGTTTTCACAAAAAATGCCACCAGCACCTTCCATCCAATAGGCTCCATGAATACTGGAAGCTGATGTTACTAAATCGAACATAATGGCTGCACGTGTTGGAGAAGCTGGCACAAAAGCTAAATTTCTTGGATGATCTACTGGTACATTGGCTTTAGACAGATGCTCTTTCCATAAGTTAAAAGCATATTCGCCTCCTACTCCTTTTTTGGTAACCGTTTCTCCAACAAGGCTTTTAAGTTCTTCGTATTTTTTAGGTTTTCCAATAGGATGCTCGGTTGCTGAAATCCTACCAATGGCAAATTTCATGACATCTAAGGTCATTTCAATAAGCTCAATATCTATTTTGTGCATGTGTTACAGTTCTAATATTAAAAATTCACCTTTTAGAGGTTGCAAATTTAACATTAACTGTTGGATTAATTGGTGTCCGAACTCAAGATAAAGTTCAGAAAAGTTCAAGTTTCTTTCTTGTAGACTATGACCTGGAAATAATTGAGTTTGAATTTCTGTAATTCTAGAAATTTGGTCATTCAATTTTCGTTTTTGCGCTTTTAGCAATCTTTTTTCAAGATTGGTCAAGCCTTTTAATTGTTTTTTCTCTTGTGCAGCAACAGCACCTAAAAACGATTTATCTGTTTCTTCGGCTAATTTATAAAGTGCCTTAAACTGATTTTGAAGATGTTCTTTTTGTGGTGAGAAATCAATGTCAATTTTAGAAAGTTTTTTTACTTGTTTATTGACTAATTCTTCTTGATTTAAAAACAACTCATTGATGGAAACACCTAGTTTTTCAAGTTTTTCGGTTTGCTTAGCGGTTTTAACAAGTACTGAATTACGCAACAATAATATTGGGAAAGACACATCAACAGCATTGAAATAAGCCTTTAATTGAAACCAATAAGTCAATTCTCCTCCACCTCCAATGTAACATAAATTTGGCAAAATTACTTCTTGATACAAAGGACGCATAATTACGTTTGGACTGAACCGTTCAGGATGTTTATCTAGCTCTTTTAAAATTTCACTTTCAGTAAATGAAATATTGGTATCATTCACAAAATAAGCCCCATTCTGTTCAACGATACGTTCTCTTAAACCTTCTTTTAAATAAAACAGGTTGATTTCTCTTGGATTGACCTGAACATTAAAACCTAAATCATTTATTTTTTCATTTGTTTCTGATACTTTAGTAAATGAAATCTGTTCAGTTAATTCTCTCTTTACATAAGGTATAAATTGAGCTTTAAGCTCGCTATCATCTGCATCAATAATGACCAATCCATGAGGTCCAAACAATTCATTAGCTAAAAAACGTGTAGCTTCAGCCAAATTATCATGTTTTAAATAAGCATTTTCAAACAGATTTTTTAGTGTTGTTGCATTTGCTCCAAAACCCAAATCTGTTGCAAAAACCTCAAAAACTTTATCAAGACCTTCAGTGTTTAAACGACCAACTGCTCCAGAAGTTGTTTTTGGCCATTGTACTTTTTTACCCTTAAAGTTAAAGTAATTAATTTCATCAAAATCATGATCTTCGGTTGCCATCCAATACACAGGAACAAAATCATACTCAGGATAAGCAGTCTTTAATTCTTTTGTGAGATTAATAGTCGAAATAATTTTATATAAGAAATAAAGCGGTCCTGTAAATAAATTTAACTGATGCCCAGTTGTAATTGTAAACGTAGTTTCATTTGCAAGCAATTGAATATTACTCTGAGCTAATTTTGAAACTTCAAGTTTTTGATATTGTGTTTTTAAAGTATTTACTAAAACTGTCCTTGTAGATGTTTTAAAAGTAGATTGTTTTTCTTCTATTTGAGCTTTAAAATTTTCAAGTTTTGGAAACCTATTGTAAAAAGGTTTTATCTGATTATTTTCATCCAGATAATCACAAATTAATGATGAAAAGTAGTTAGTGTCCCTAAAAGAAATACAGTCGGTTGGCATGCTAAATTTTAAAATCGTTTGTAAATATAATGCTCTTAAATATTTTAAGTCCTAAATTTTAGTTAATTCGTTTTTAAAGCTATTTACATTTTAACGTCTTGTTATAATAAGTTTTGGTTTCACCTTGCTATATTTACATTTATTTTTTAACAAACTCCAACCACAATGCAAAAATTTTATAAAGTATTACTGTTAGTATTTTGTTCAATTACAATTACAATTGCGCAAAACATCAAATCTCCAAGTGAATTTTTAGGATACGAGATAGGAACAAAATTTTCACGACACCATCAAGTTGTAGATTATTTTCAATATGTAGAATCACAACTTTCTAATCAAGTAAAGATAGAAAAATATGGTGAAACTTATGAGCGTCGTCCTTTGTATGTTACTTATATTTCTTCTGAAGAAAACATGCGAAATCTTGAAACTATTAGAGAAAATAACCTTAAAAACGCAGGTATTCTATCTGGAGAATCTACAACTCAGGATGTTGCAATTGTTTGGCTAAGTTACAATGTACATGGCAACGAAGCGTCAAGTACAGAAGCATCTATGCTAACCCTTTATAAATTACTAACTGAAAAGAAAGATTACTTAAAAAACACTGTTGTTATTATTGATCCTTGTATAAATCCTGATGGTAGAGATCGTTACGCTAATTGGTATAATGTAACTGCAAGTGTGCCTTACGATATTGACCCTCAGTCTAGCGAACATATTGAGCCATGGCCAGGAGGAAGACCAAATCATTATTTATTTGATTTGAACAGAGATTGGGCTTGGGCAAGTCAGATAGAATCTCAATCAAGAATAAAAGTTTACAATAAATGGATGCCGCAAATTCATGTAGATTTTCATGAGCAAGGCTTTAACGAACCTTACTATTTTGCTCCAGCAGCTGAACCTTATCATGAAGTAATTAGTGATTGGCAGCGTGATTTTCAAGTTCAAATTGGTAAAAACCACGCTAAATATTTTGATGCTAATGGCTGGTTGTTTTTTACCAGAGAACGTTTTGATTTGTTTTATCCAAGTTATGGAGACACCTACCCAACTTATATGGGAGCTATTGGCATGACTTATGAACAAGGAGGCCACAGTCGTGGTGGTTTAGGTGTTTTAAATGATGAAGGTGAAGTACTTACTCTAGTAGACAGAGTCATGCACCATACCACAACAGGACTTTCAACCGTTGAAATGGCATCAAAAAACGCATCAAAGTTGAATAGTGAGTTCAAAAAGTTCTTCAACACATCTGGTTTAAAATACAAGAGTTATGTATTACAAGGCGATGACGATAAAATTGAAGGTTTAAAGACCTTGTTAGATCGTCATGAAATTAAATATGGTAACGCTACAAACTCAAGAGTTTCTGGTTACAATTACGATACTGCTTCACAAGGCAATATGTCAACCACTTCAAATGATTTAGTAGTAAGCACCAATCAGCCAAAAGGGAAAATGGTCAAGGCCTTATTTGAACCAGACGGAAAATTAAGCGATTCTCTCACTTATGACATTACAGCATGGAGTTTGCCTTATGCTCATGGTTTAAAAGCCATTGCGAGTACAAGTTTAGTAAGTTCTAGTCAAGCTAGTTCAACAGCAAAAGTATCTTCAATTTCAAATGCTTATGGCTATGTTAGCAATTGGAACTCTATGAAAGATGCTAAATTTTTAGCCGATTTATTAAAGCAAAACTTTAAAGTACGTTTTACAGATAAACCACTTTATCAAAATGGAAAAACCTATAATAGAGGTTCTTTAATCATACTAAAAGGTGATAATTACAGATTGGAAGATTTTCAAAGCAGACTAAACAAAACTGCTCAAGCTCACAATCAACCATTAGAGGTAATTACATCTGGTTTTTCAGATCGTATTCCAGATATTGGTTCACCAGACATTAAATTAGTTAATAAGCAACGTATTGCAATGCTTTCTGGAGATGGAACTTCTTCATTAAATTATGGAGCCTTATGGCACTTTTTTGAGCAACAATTAAATTATCCTGTAACCTCTATTAATACGGAACATTTAAACTTTGTTGATTTATCTAAATATGATGTGCTTATCATGCCAAGCGGAAACTACAGAAGTAGCTTGAATGAAAACGCTATGAATGAGCTTAAATCGTGGATTAGAAAAGGTGGAAAAGTGATCGCTATAGACAGAGCTCTGAGTGCTTTTGCAGGTAAAGATGGGTTTGGTTTAAACTATAATAAAAATGATAATGGTGATGATAAAGACAACAACCTGATTCCTTATGCTGACAGAGAGCGTGAATATGCAAAACAGATGATTACTGGAGCCATATTTAAAACAAAGGTTGATAATACACATCCTATGGCTTATGGTTATTCAGATGAGTACTTCACCTTAAAACTTGGTAGTACTTCTTATAGTTTATTAAATGGCGGAACCAATGTCGCTTATATTGGAGAAAATCCGATGCGAGTTTCTGGTTTTGCTGGAAGTGAGGCAATCCCTAAATTAAAAAACTCACTTGTTTTTGGAGAAGATAGAATGGGACAAGGAAGTGTGATTTATTTTGTTGATGATGTTGTCTTTAGAAGTTTTTGGGAAAACGGGAAGCTATTTTTAGTTAACTCCATTTTCTTTGTAAACAATAACGCTTTTGTTTTATAGTATGCTAAAAAAAAACGTCTTGATTGTCTTGATTTGCAGTCTTATTTTAAGCTCATGCAAATCACAAACTATCTCAAATGAGACCTACTTTGATATTGTAAGGTCTTTATTTACTGGAGACAAAGCCTATGAAACTACAGCTTATGTGGAGCAGTTTTGGCGCATTCCTGGGAATACAGGATTTAACAATAGCATACATAGAATTATTGAAAACTTAGAAAAAGCTGGCTATGTCAATGAAGAAAAAGCAACTGATAACCAACGTCTAATCTATCGCCTAGAAACACGACCAATGGAAGGTCCAACTTGGGAACCAGTTGATGCAGAACTATCACTTGTTGGACATTCCGAACCACTTTTAAAGTTTGAGACTAATAGGAACATGATTTTTCAATACTCATCGTCAACACCAGAAGAAGGTGTTGTTGCTGAAATTGTTCACATTGAATCTTTAGACGATTTTAAAACAAAAGATGTAAAAGGAAAAATTGTCTTTGCAGAAATGAGTCCCTATCGAATTTATGATGCTGCTATTGTTCAAGGTGAAGCCTTAGGACTAATAACCTATGACAACCCTGAATATTTACAACCAGAAAAAAATGTCACCTCTATTCAGTTTAGAAGTTTACGTTACAAAGAAGGTGTAAATGCTTGGGGAATTGCCTTATCCTATCAAGCTAAAGAAGTATTGAAAAATGAGTTGAGTAAAGGACCTGTTAAAGCAAAGGTGAACATTAAAACCAAAATATATCCATCGGAAGAATTAACGGTTGTTGCCTCAATAAAGGGAACCGATTTATCAAACGAAAGTTTAGTGTTTAGTGCTCACGTTCAAGAACCTGGAGCTAATGACAATGCCACTGGAGTTGGTACGCAATTAGAAATGGCAATGCTTTCTGCTAAGCTTTTTCAAGACAATACCATTGACTTAAAACGTACATTAACCTTTCTTTGGGGAGACGAGATTACGTCAACTAGACGGTATATTGAAGAGAACAATGGCAAAAATACAACCATAAAATGGGGAATTAGCCTAGATATGGTTGGTGAAAACACAAACATCACTGGAGGAACATTCTTAATTGAAAAAATGCCTGATCCAAGTGCCATTTGGACACGTGGAAAGGACAAGCACTCAGAATGGGGAGGCGAAATTCTTAATGAAGAGGATATGAAACCTCATTATTTAAATGATTTTATCATCAGTACGTTTAAAAAACAAGGCAAATTTGCTAATTGGACTGTTGAAACCAATCCATTTGAAGGAGGAAGTGATCATACACCTTTTTTAAGAGCTAATATTCCAGGACTTTTGTTGTGGCATTTTACCGATCAGTTTTATCATACAGACAATGATCGAATTGATAAAGTATCACAAGAAACTATGAAAAATGTTGGTACTGGAGCTCTAGTAAGTGCATTTACACTTTTAAATGCTGATGCAGATTTTGGAACGCAACTTATCGACTCAATTATTGGAGTTGCAAAAAACAGACTAAATGACGAATATGCTCTTAGTGCAACTGCCATTTCTAAAGGAGCAGATGCCAAAGAACAGATTCATATTTTAGATACTTGGCAAAAATGGTATGCTGACACTCTTGAAACCATTAAAGATGTTGAACCAATTAACAGTTCTCAACTTAATACCGAAATTCAAAAAGCAAAAGAAGAATTAAGTCACTTTACTAAAACGCTAACTGATAAATTATCAAATTCAAAAGAATAAACACTAAAACAAAATGATACGAACACTTTTTAAATCGGTTGCCCTAATCCTATTACTTTTAAGCTTTTCCTGTGCAAAAGAAAACAATACGGAAACAGCAGAATTTAAAGTAGAATTCGAAAAATTCACGCTTGATAATGGCTTACAAGTTATATTTCATGTAGATCGTTCAGATCCTGTTGTGGCTGTAGCCTTAACAAGTCATGTTGGATCTGCAAGAGAAATTGAAGGACGTACAGGATTTGCTCACTTATTTGAGCATTTACTGTTCTTGGAATCTGAAAACCTCGGAAAAGGTGGACTAGATAAAATGAGTGCTCGTATTGGTGGCTCTGGTGCCAATGGATCAACAAGTAGAGATAGAACTAATTACTTTCAAACAGTTCCAAAAGATGCATTAGAGAAAATGATTTGGGCAGAAGCTGATAAACTAGGTTTTTTCATTAACACTGTAACTGATCCCGTTTTAGCAAAAGAAAAACAAGTGGTAAAAAACGAAAAACGCCAAGGTGTAGATAATCGTCCTTATGGCCACACCTTTTATGTCATTGATAAAAACTTATATCCAGAAGGTCATCCTTACAGTTGGGAAGTGATAGGTTCGTTAGAAGATTTACAGAATGCAACCCTTCAAGATGTTAAGGATTTTTACAATCGTTGGTATGTTCCAAACAATGTAACCCTAACTATTGCAGGAGATTTTGATGTTGCACAAGCCAAACAATGGGTTGAAAAATATTTTAGTGAAATAAAACGAGGCGAGGACATCCCAAAAATGGAAAAACAACCTGTTAATTTATCTGAAACCAAAAAACTGTACTATGAAGATAATTTTGCAAGAGCACCACAATTAACCTTGACTTGGCCTGGAGTTCATAATTATCATCCAGATTCTTATGCCTTAGAAGTGTTAGCCACTTACCTATCTCAAGGAAAAAAAGCTCCTTTATATAAAGTATTAGTTGAAGATGAAAAACTATCTGATAATGTTAGTGCATTTCAATATAACTCGGAAATAGCTGGACAGTTTATGATGCAAGTTACCGCTTTTTCAGACACCAACTTACAAAATGTACTTAGCGGCATTAATAAAGGCTTAGCAGATTTTGAGGCAAATGGTATTTCAGAAGCCGATTTAAATAGAATTAAAGCAGGACAAGAAACCAGTTTTTACAATAGTTTATCAAGCGTATTAGGTAAAGGGTTTCAATTGGCTCAATATGAAATATTTGCAGGAGATCCTGGATTCGTTAATGAAGATGTTAAAAACATACTTGCTGTAACAGTAGACGATGTCATGCGAGTTTATAACACTTATATAAAAGATAAACATTTTGTTGCAACCAGTTTTGTTCCAAAAGGTCAAAAAGAATTGGCTTTAACTGATTCTAAATTAGCTAATGTGGTTGAAGAACCTATTATTGATGGTGCCGAAGAAACTTTCGATGCAAGTATTGCTGCTGAGTATGAAAAAACACCTTCAAGCTTTGACAGAAGTATTGAACCTCCTTATGGTGAAAGTCCAGATGTGAAAGTTCCTAATGTATGGAAAGATGAATTGTCTTCTGGTATCAAAGTATTTGGCATTGAAAACAATGAAGTACCCTTAGTGCAATTTGAAATCCAACTTAGAGGAGGAATGTTATTAGAAAACCCAGAAAAAATTGGTGTTTCAAATTTACTAGCAGATTTAATGACCAAAGGAACAGCCACTAAAACACCTGAAGAACTTGAAAATGCTATTGAAACTTTAGGTGCTTCTATAAATGCTAGAGCTTCAAAAGAAAACATCATTATTTCTGGAAATACATTGGCCAAAAACTATGAAAAAGTAATGGCGTTGGTTCAAGAAATCTTATTGCAACCACGTTGGGATGAAAAGGAATTTGAACTGATTAAACAAAGTACATTAGCGCAAATAGAACGCCAAAAAGCGCAACCAAACAGTATTGCAAATAATCAATTTGATAAACTTATTTATGGCGAAAATCATATTCTATCAAACGATAACTTAGGGACAAAAGCATCTGTAAATGCTATTACACTAGCTGACTTGAAAGCCTATTATGATAATTTTATATCTCCAAGCATTGCCAAATTTCATGTAGTTGGTGCTATTTCCAAAGACAAAGTCACAAGTTCATTAGCCGATTTAAATAGCAAATGGACTTCTAAAACAGTTGAGTTTTCAAATATTGCAGATCCTGTAGCACCTGACGCATCTAAGGTTTATTTTTACGATGTCCCAGAAGCCAAGCAATCAGTTTTAAGCTTTGGTTATCCAGCACTTGCTGCAACTGATGCCGATTACTATCCAGCTCAATTACTTAACTATCGACTAGGAGGTGGTGGTTTTGCATCTCAATTAACGCAACAATTGCGTGAAGGTAAAGGCTATACTTATGGCATTGGTTCTGGATTTTCAGGCTCGACTATTAAAGGCCCTTTCCACATTTCAAGTGGAGTGCGATCTAATGTAACTTACGAATCTGCAAGTTTAGTAAAAGAAATTCTAGAAAATTATGGTAAAAACTATAACGAAAATGATTTGGAAGTTACCAAAGGTTTTATGATTAAAAGTACAGCTAGAGCCTTTGAAACATTAGGCAGCAAATTAAGCATGTTAACCAACATAAGCAATTATGGCTATGACGATGATTACGCCAAGCAACGTGAAGCCATTGTAAAAGCTATAACAGTAGAAGACATAAAAGCTTTGGCAGAAAAATATATAAATCCGGATAAAATGATTTATCTTGTAGTTGGAGATGCTGCAACACAAATGAACAAACTGGAAGGTTTAGGTTTTGGAAAACCTGTGCTATTAAATGAAATAGAAATGGAGGACGCGATTCAGCAATAACAATTAATAACACAGCATTATGGCAACATTAAAAAAAGAAGATATCAACCAAGAGGTTTTTAACCTTTATGACGACTACGCTCACAACAAAATTGACAGACGTCAATTTGCTGAAAAATTATCTTTATATGCCATTGGTGGACTTACGGTTAGCTCACTAATGAGTTTTATGATGCCTGATTATCAAGAAAAAATTCAAGTTAAGGCTAACGATCCAAGATTGGATTCAGGTTTTATTGAATACCACTCACCAAAAGGTGGAGGTACAATAAAAGGATTATTATCTCAACCAAAAGGCAACACAGCTAAACTTCCAGGAGTTATTGTTGTACACGAAAATAGAGGTCTAAATCCGCATATTGAAGATGTAGGACGACGAGCTGCTCTAGAAGGTTTTATTTCTTTAGCTCCTGATGCATTAACACCTTTAGGTGGTTATCCAGGAACAGATGACGAAGGTAGAACATTACAACGTCAACGTGATCGTGGTGAAATGCTTGAAGATTTTATTGCTGCATACACCTACTTGAGTAAACATCCTAATTGCGATGGCAATATTGGTGTTGTAGGTTTCTGTTTTGGTGGTTGGATATCTAATATGATGGCTGTTCGTATTCCTGAACTAAAAGCTGCTGTTCCTTTTTATGGTGGACAACCAGAGGATGCAGATGTACCAAAAATACAAGCTGACTTAATGTTACAATATGCAAGTTTAGACGAGAGAGTAAATGCAGGATGGCCAGATTATGAAAAAGCCTTAAAAGCCAATAACAAAGATTATGTTGCACATTTTTATCCTGAAACAAACCATGGTTTTCATAACGATACTACGCCTCGTTATGATAAAGATGCAGCAACTTTAGCTTGGCAACGAACTATTGATTTTTTTAAAGAGAAATTGAAATAAATTTTACAAAATGAAACAACTAATTGTATTATTCTGTACACTTTTTATTGTTACAAGTGCTTTTGCTCAAAGTGAAGATGATGATTACACAACAGAATTAAAAACTTCTTTCGGAATTAAAGCAGGTTATAACAATTCTCAAATGAGAATTGAAGACCAAGGTCGAGATTATGTGCAACGTGAAGCTGGTATTTATGTTGGAGTTTTTGTAAATTTTCCTACTTCTGAAACCTTTAGTGTGCAGCCTGAAGTGATTTATAGTTCTTCGAGATACAACTTAAATGACAATATCGACTTAATTCATATTCCTGTATCATTGAAATTTGAATTGGTTAATAATTTTACTGGTTTTATAGGACCTGAAGGTCAGTTTTTGTTAGGTATTGGAGATGTTGACACAGACTTGTTCAACAATTTTATGTTTGGTTTCTTTTTTGGAGCAAGTTATGAGGTAGCACCACATTTTTTCATTGAAGCTAGGCCTTACTTTGCTTTAAGTAGGTTATTAGATGATGGTCCAGGAGTATCAAGGAAAATGAATACTTTACAGGTTGGTTTAGCGTATCAGTTTTAAACAACTTCGCTATATAAGTTAACCCTTCGACTGCGCTCAGGATGACATGACTTCTCCATAAAGATCAAAGTCAGCTGCATCAGTAATTTTTACTGTGGTAAATTCTCCTGTTTTTAAATAGGTCTTGGCAGCATCAATAAGAACTTCATTATCAACGTCTGGTGAGTCAAATTCGGTACGACCAACAAAATAATCGCCTTCTTTTCTATCTATAACTACTTTAAACGCCTTGCCTATTTTCTCTTGATTAAGTTCCCAAGAAATTTGTGATTGAATTTCCATGATTTCATTGGCACGCTCTTGTTTCACTTCTTCTGGAACATCGTCCTCCAAGTTATAAGCATGTGTGTTTTCTTCATGTGAATAGGTAAAACAGCCTAAACGCTCAAAACGCATGGCTTTTACCCATTCTTTAAGTGTCTGATAATCCTCTTCTGTTTCACCTGGATAGCCAACAATCAACGTTGTTCTTATTGTCATTTCAGGAACCTTTGCTCTAAACTCGTTTAAGAGCTTCGTTGTTTTTTCTTTAGTGGTTCCACGACGCATACTCTTTAAAATAGAATCACTAATATGCTGCAAAGGAATATCTAAATAGTTACAAATTTTAGGCTCACGATTCATCACATCTAGCACATCCATTGGAAAACCTGTTGGAAATGCATAGTGCAAACGAATCCATTCAATACCATCTACCTTTACAAGGGCTTCTAATAATTCTGCAAGATTTCTTTTTTTGTATAAATCTAGACCATAATAAGTTAAATCCTGCGCAATTAAAATCAATTCTTTTACACCATTTGCTGCTAACTTTTCAGCTTCTAACACAATATCTTCAATAGGTGTGCTTTTATGTTTTCCTCGCATTAAAGGAATAGCGCAAAAGCTGCAAGGTCTATCACAACCTTCAGCAATTTTTAAGTACGCATAATTTTTTGGTGTTGTGGTTAAACGTTCACCTATAAGCTCATGCTTGTAATCTGCGCCTAAAGCTTTCAGCAAACTTGGCAATTCAGTAGTTCCAAAATACTGGTCAACATTTGGAATTTCTTTCTGCAAATCTGGCTTATAACGCTCACTCAAACAACCTGTTACAAATACTTTATCAACATCTCCAGCTTCCTTTTTTTGCATAAATTCCAAAATGGTATTCACGCTTTCTTCCTTAGCATTATTAATAAAACCACAGGTATTTATCACTACAATATTGCCTTCTTCTTCATGTACAACATCTTTACCATTAGCTTTCAGTTGTCCCATTAACACTTCGCTGTCGTAAACATTTTTACTACAGCCAAGAGTTACAACATTGATTTTGTTTTTTTTAAGTGATTTTGTTCTCATATTCATTTCCCACGAAAGTGGGAATCTTTTTTATTAACTGCTATTACCTAATTTTCAGGCTGCAAAGATACATAATGATTACGAATAATAATTTACATTGTTAAACCTTTCATATATTTGAAAGTCATAAATAAAAGCTTGATAATGAAAACCTCAATCTACTTTTTAGCATTTATATTGCTTTTCACCTGCTCTTCTACTGATGATAGCACTTCTGATAATGACCCTCCTGAAGACACTGAAATTTATTTTCCACCGAATGATAGTGATATATGGGAAACCGAATCAGCAAGTGATTTGGGCTGGAATACTAATGAGATAGAGCCACTAATTGATTTCCTTGAAGAAAAAAATACTAAAAGTTTTATCATCCTTTACAATGGTAAAATTGTGATTGAACGTTATTTAAACGAACACTCTGCTTCGGCTTCATGGTATTGGGCAAGTGCTGGAAAAACGCTAACCTCAACAGTTTCAGGAATTGCGCAAGACGAAGGCATATTAAATATAAACAACAAAGTGTCGGACTACTTAGGCACTGCTTGGACAAGTGCTCCTTTAGACAAAGAAAATCTTATCACTTGTAAAAACTTATTGTCTATGGATTCTGGCTTAGATGATAGTTTAGGTGATGATGTGACTCCAGAAAATCTGCAATATATTGCAGATGCTGGAGACCGTTGGGCTTATCACAATGTATATGTAAAAATGCAAGACGTGGTTGCAGAAGCAAGCAATTCAACATGGGCTTCCTATTTTAATGCAAAATTAAGAGATAAAATAGGGATGTCTGGCACTTGGATTACACTTGGCGATTTGAGTGTATATTGGAGCAATACAAGAAGCATGGCTCGTTTTGGACTTATGATTTATGCAAAAGGAAAATGGAACGCAGAAACTATAGTGTCAGAAAACTTTTTAAACGAAGCTACAAATACTTCTCAAAGTATTAATGAAGCTTATGGTTATTTGTGGTGGCTTAATGGGAAATCGTCATTTCATTTACCTCAAACTCAAATAGAATTTCCTGGTAAACTTATTCCGAATGCACCAAATGATATGTATGCTGCATTAGGCAAAAATGACCAAAAAATCTATGTTGTACCAAGCAAAAAATTAGTGGTTATAAGAATGGGAAATGCAGCAGAAACTGAAGATTTTACACTTACAACTTTTGACAATGATTTATGGGAAAAAATTAATGCAGTAATTAATTAATCGTAGTTCTTTGGAGTACGTCTCTTTTTGGTTGCTTGTTCATAAGCATAAGCATACTCCAGCAATTGCTTTTCAGATAATCTTTTTCCAATAAACGTTAATCCTTTAGGCTTACCATTTGCTTCATAACCCATTGGAACTGTGATTGCAGGATACTCAGCAACTGCTGCTAAACCTGCGTGATAATTATTAATGGATAAAAATCCATCTAATTTATTTGCTTTCTGTGGTTGGTCAAAAAAAGTTTTTCCTATATAATTGAGCGAGTCCTTTATCATTTTTAGATAAGTTTCATCACCTTCATCAACAACAATTCCATTAAACAACTTTTGTCCATAAGGCATTATATCTAAAGAATCGGTTTTATTAAATTCAATAATATCTGAAACGGACTTTACCTCGATTGTAGGATTTGCATAAACATTAAGATATTGAGGCAAATCTTTTCTCATGTCTAAATTTAGGAGATTAATAAAGTTTGGAAGTTGCCTTGCTCCTTCCTCAACTTCAACAATTTTTGCTCCTAAAGCTTTTAAATCTTCCAAAGCAGCCACGTATAAGGAATCTGTGAGAAGACGCTTAAAAGCTCCAAATCGTTTCCCATGAAGTGATTTAGATTGCGGTAATTCTTCATAGTAAAATCCATTAAGCCATAATGCATAAATTGATTTGGTGTCTGAAAGGTCTTCACCAAACATAGCATCCAGAACTATAGCATTATCCATCACATTTTTGGTCATTGGTCCTGCAGTATCCAAAGTTGATGAAATTGGTACAATTCCACTTCTGCTAACCAAACCAATGGTTGGTTTGAGTCCAACAACAGAATTTGCACTTGATGGTGATAAAATTGAGCCAGAGGTTTCGCTTCCAATTGCTGCAACCGCAAAGTTGGCAGCCATAGCCACTCCACTTCCAGAACTCGAACCTCCTGTGTCAAAAACACGACGACCATAAGGATTTAAGGTTTGTCCACCAATAGCACTATAGCCACTTGGACAATCACCACAAAAGAAATAAGCCCATTCGCTCAAATTGGTTTTTCCTAAAATAATGGCGCCTTGTTTTTTTAATTGCTGAACGATAAAAGCATCCTCAGTTACATTGTCTTTCAAAGCCACAGCACCTGCTGTAGTTGGCATTCCTGAGGCATTGATATTGTCTTTTAACAAAATTGGCATGCCGAAAATAGGATGTGGTGCATCAACAAATCTGGTTTTATCTGCTTGTTTGGCTTGTTCAATAACATTTGGATTAATAGAGATTATAGAGTTTAGCGACAAATCATTTTCCGTATCAAACTTTCTAATGCGATAGAGATAGAATTTTGTGAGCTTTTCATAATTCAACTTTCCTTCTGCAATTTGCTTTTGAAGAGTTGGAATGTCTTGTTCTAGAATGAGAGGTTTTAAAGACATATAATCATCATCTGTAAAATCTTCCAAGCCTTTATTAAGTTGACTCCAAAGCTCAGAATTATTGATGTACTTTGAGTCTAAAACCTTGAACTCTCTGAAATCCTTGACCTCAGCTTCTTTTGTTATTGTTGTGGAATCAATTATTGTTTCCGTTTCGGAAGGTATTTCTTTTGCTTTGTTGTCTTTACAGGAGTATATAGATACAAAAAGAAAAAGAATTAGAAGTTTTCGCATGCTTAGTGTTTTCCACTAAAATAGTAATTTATTCAATTTCTTTCTTCAAAAGGAACAACGATTCCTTTTTCTACATAGTTTTTTAAACCATTAAGCAATAAAGCCCAACAAAAAGAGGAATGTTTAAAATGATCATTGTTTTTTGGCCAATCTACATGACTAAATCTTACCATCGTTCCGTTTTTGGTTGCTTCCAATTCAAAACCAAAAGTTGTTGGATTCCAGTCGTTATCAGATTTAAGCATTTTTAAATGGAAAGATGTATTGGGTTTATTTTTTGAAACTTTACAATACCAATCATAAGTATCAGTAAAATTTAAATTGTATTCGGCATTTAATTCTGGTTGGCCTGAGCTTTTTAGAGTCCACCAATTATCAAGATGCTTTGGTAATGACACAGCATCAAATACTTCTTTAATTGAAGCTTTAACTAGGAAGTTATGGTAAATATTGTTGCTCATATTAAAGACATTTCGACTGCGCTCAATGTGACAAATTTATTTGAAGAACGAATCTACAAACTCATATTTATTGAATACTTGAAGGTCTTCAATACCTTCGCCAACTCCAATATATTTTACAGGAATCTGAAACTGATCAGAAATACCAATTACAACACCACCTTTAGCAGTTCCATCTAGTTTGGTGACTGCTAACGAAGTCACTTCTGTTGCAGCAGTAAATTGCTTGGCTTGTTCAAAAGCGTTTTGTCCTGTTGATCCATCTAAAACCAATAACACATCATGAGGAGCATCGTCTACAACTTTTTGCATCACACGTTTTACTTTGGTCAACTCATTCATTAAATTGACTTTATTGTGCAAACGTCCAGCAGTATCAATAATAACCACATCTGCATTATTCTTTACAGCAGATTGCAAGGTGTCAAAAGCCACAGAAGCTGGATCGCTTCCCATGGATTGTTTTACAATTGGTACATCAACTCTATCTGCCCAAACTTGTAATTGGTCTATTGCAGCAGCTCTAAAGGTATCTGCTGCACCTAAAACCACGTTCAAACCTTGTTTTTTAAATTGATAAGCGAGCTTACCAATCGTAGTGGTTTTACCAACACCATTAACACCAACAACCATGATAACATGTGGTTTTTTGGTATCAGGAATGGTAAACTCTGAAGCTTCGCCAGAATTGGTTTCAGATAGCAAACCTGCAATTTCTTCACGTAGTATTTGATTAAGCTCAGACGTTCCTAAGTACTTGTCTTTTGCAACGCGTGCTTCAATACGATCAATCACTTTAAGAGTTGTATTGACACCAACATCACTAGTTACTAAAATTTCTTCAAGATTATCTAAAACTTCATCATCAACTTTAGACTTACCAGCAACTGCTTTATTTAGTTTTGTAAAAAAAGTGGTTTTAGATTTTTCTAATCCTTTATCTAAGGTTTCCTTTTTTTCTGAGGAGAATATTTTTTTAAAAAAGCTCATTTATAATATAGTTTCATTCAAATAACACTTAACAATTGTCTTGCCTAAAAGCA